>NZ_DFTP01000087.1:2531-11782 GCF_002381585.1 Marinimicrobium sp. UBA4209 | reverse complement strand
GTAGGGCGGATAAGCGCAGCGCATCCGCCGTTACCCAAACCTCTGCCATCCGCCGTTACCGCCCTTCCAGAAACGCCATCGCTTCGGGGATATACCGCTCAAAGCCCTGAAAACCGTGGTCGCCGCCGGGCTCGATCGTCTGCCTCGCGCCCTGGTATTTGGCCACCGCCTGTCGATAATCCAGGGTTTCATCCCCGGTCTGAACCAACAGCCACAGATTCTCGGGGTGGTTCAGCGGCTCGACCTCATAGGCCCGGATTTCATCCACATGGTGGGCGCTCAGGCGGTAGGTATCATCGGTGTGATAGCCCTTGAGGTCAACCTCCAGATAATCCGGCATGAACTGCCAGGGGCTGACCGCCGGGTTGATCAGTACCGCTCGGGCGCTGTATCGCTCGGCCAGCCAGGTGGCCCAGAAGCCGCCCAGGGAGCTGCCCATCAGGTACAGGGGGCCATTGGTATCGGCCAGGTTCGCCAGCTGCTCGGCCGCCAGGCGGGGATAAGGGGACAAGTGCGGACAACGGTAGTCGATGTCGGGGCGATGCTCGGCCAGCCACGCCTTCATTTGCCACGCCTTGAAGGAGGCCGGCGAGCTGAGAAAACCATGGATATAAATCAGACGAGGCGCGGACAAGCCCAAATCGCCACCATCAATAGCCAGCCGACTGATAGTCGATCTGGTACTTCTGGTCCTCTACCCGGGATACCCCGGTGTCCAGGCGGCCATCGTCGTGCAGGTCAAACCAGCGGTAACCGGGCATGGCCCGATCCACGGCAAACGACTCACTGCCCGGTTTAAACTGGATACAAGTGGCGGGTGTGGCAAACAGCTGCACCCCGTTGCGCTCGCCGTGATAGAACTGGTGCACATGCCCCCAGGAGACACCTTTCACCTGCGGGTGCGCATCAATGATGGCGAAGAAATCATCGGCATTCTTGAGGATGTATTCATCAATCCAGCGACTGCCTACCGGCACGGGTTGGTGGTGCAGCATGACGAGGGTTGGACGAGGGCCGTTACTGGCGAGTGTCTGGGACAGGAAATCCAGCTCGCTCTCCGCCAGGTGGCCGTATACCTGCCCCGGCACGGCGGAATCGAGCAGAACCACCAACCACTCCCCGATACTCATAACCCGAGACTCAGGCACAAAGTCGCTTTCCAGCTGGGCCATGATGGCCGCCGAATCGTGGTTGCCGGGCAACCATCCCAGAGGGACCGAAAAGTGTTTGCGAACCGTGGTCACAAAGCGACCGTAGCACTCTTCATGGGCATCGCTGGCAATGTCGCCGGTACACACCATGGCATCCACGGCCGTCTGCTCCCGGGCTACCAGGCGCAATACATCGTCCAGGCTCTGGTCGGTGTTCAACCCTAATAGTGAGGGGTCAGACAGCGGGCCCAAGTGGCAGTCGGTAATTTGAATCAGGCGCACGAACGTCTCGATAATCCGGTTGATTCTGCTTCTGGCCAGAGGACGGAGGTAGATTGAAGCGCCGTCGAATGGCCGAAGTTTTTTCGAGAATAACCACAAGTGGGAGGCGGTGCAAGACGCATGCGACCGGTGTCGGAACATTTATCAGAAAAATGTGATCTTCTACCAGACCGTTTCCAGAGAGTGCCCCTTCTCCAGACATAAGCCCAGCCATTCCCCCAGAAACCGGTTCAACTGGGCTTTTTCGTCCTGGTGATACATGGCCTGGTTGGGGTACTCGTAGCGCGGCTGCAACCGGCGATGCCGCTCCCAGGCCAGAACCTCCGCCAGCTCGGCATCCTGGTAGAGGCGGACCGTCAATTGCGGCGCGCGCAACCACTCCGCTCCCGGCTCATCCGCCTGGACCTGACTCAACTGGACGGTCGTGGTGTAGCGGGAGCACTCGATGACCGTCACGCGTGTCTGCCAGTGCCGCTCGCCGCTGACCACCGCGAACTGCCACTGCGCACCCGGCGTGAGCGAGTCCTCGGGCAACAGCTTGCGCAGACGCCAGTAGTTGGCCTCGCACTCCGCCAGCTGGCGCGACAGGTTCACTTTGTAACGGCTTTTGACCATGCTCGGTCGGTCTCCGAGTGAGTTTGAGTTTCCTGGTACGGCCCTCCCGACACCCACAATAAAAGCCTCTGGAGCGCACCGCTGAGAGGCGATGCACCCTGACACAATCATGGGTGGGGCAGTGGGTCGGCAACCCGGCCGCAAAGGACCTGGAACCCAGTCTACCAGAGTTTGCCGATTCAGCCTTGCTTCAGCCGGGCGTGGTTGAGCTGCAACCACTGCAGACACAGCAATACCGCGGCGCTGTTAAAGCGTCCATCATACAGGTGGGCGAACACCTCCGAAGCGGCCAGAACGTGGACCTTGATGTCTTCGTGCTCTTCGTCCAGCCCGTGAATACCACCAGCCTGACTGAGATCCGCCAGGCCGCAGAGGATGTGCATTTTTTCATCGCTGCCACCGGGGCTGGGCAGGTAGTTGGCGATATATTCCATATGGTAGGGCTCAACACCGGCTTCCTCGACGGATTCCCGACGGGCAACATCTTCGCAGGTTTCGCCGTCTTCGATCATGCCGGCAACAATTTCCATGCACCAGGGCCCGCCGGGTTCGGCCAGGGCCCCCGCGCGGAACTGTTCGATGAGGCCGACAGTGTCGTGTTTGGGGTCGTAGAGCAGGACCCCGACGGCGGGGCCACGCAGGAACAGCTCCCGGGAGAGCTCTCCGGTCCAGCCGCCCTGAAATAATCGGTGTTTGAGGGTGACTTTGTCGACCCGGAAGAAGTCTTTGTAGAGGGTTTCCCGCTGGGTGATCTGGACGTCGTCACGGGTGAAAGGGGGTTTTTGCCAGTGGGTCATGGTGGGCCTTTGAAGCTGGTGTTGGGCACTTTGTAGTTTGGGCGGCCCCGCCATCAGGTGGTCTGTTTCGGAAACGCGATGAATCCATCCATGGAGCTCCCTCGCTTCATCCCTGAAGCGAGGGTTCCAAAACAGACCACCTGACACCGGGTCCTTCGAGGTATATTCAGCCCCCTATACTACGTAGCCCGATACCATTCGGCCACCTTTTGATGGGGTGTAGGGGTTCGGAACGGCGGATGCGCCTTCGGCTTATCCGCCCTACACGACCTGCCGAGTTACCCGTAGGGCGGGATAAGGGCGTAGCCCGCATCCGCCGTTACCAAAACGTGAAGCAGCGTAGGGCGGACCGGTCCGACACATCGGAGCCGTAGGCGCATCCGCCGCTCCCATAACGTGACGCCACCACGGAGGGCGCGATGTCAGGTGGGTTGTTTCGGAACCCTCGCTTCAGGGATGAAGCGAGGGAGCTATAGGGACATATTCATCGCGGTTCCGAAACAACCCACCTGATAGCGCGCCCGGACCTTCTGGAGGATCCCGACTCAATCGTGGGAATCAAACCTTCTGATACAACTCCGCGCCCTGCTCGCGAAACTCCCGGGCTTTGGCCTGCATCTCGGCCTCCACATCCACCATGCGGACAGCCTCCTCGACCACCTCATTGCCCTGAGCCGCGGCGTAATCCCGCACCTCCTGGGAGATTTTCATGGAACAGAACTTGGGCCCGCACATGGAACAGAAGTGGGCCACCTTGGCCGACTCCTTGGGGAGGGTTTCGTCGTGGAAAGCGCGGGCGGTATCCGGGTCCAGGCCCAGGTTGAACTGATCTTCCCAGCGGAACTCGAAGCGCGCCTTGGACAGGGCATTGTCGCGCAGTTGCGCTCCCGGATGACCCTTGGCCAGGTCCGCCGCGTGGGCGGCGATTTTGTAAGTGATGATGCCGGTTTTGACGTCGTCCTTGTTGGGCAGCCCGAGGTGCTCTTTCGGGGTGACGTAACAGAGCATGGCGCAGCCGTACCAGCCGATCATGGCGGCGCCGATGCCCGAAGTGATGTGGTCGTAGCCCGGCGCGATGTCGGTGGTCAGCGGGCCAAGTGTATAGAACGGGGCTTCGCCGCAGACCTCGATCTGCTTGTCCATGTTTTCCTTGATCATCTGCATGGGCACATGGCCGGGGCCCTCCACCATCACCTGCACGTCGTGCTCCCAGGCGCGGTGGGTCAACTCGCCCAGGGTTTCGAGCTCGCCGAACTGGGCTTCGTCGTTGGCGTCGGCCACCGAGCCGGGGCGCAGGCCATCGCCCAGGGAGAAGGCGACGTCGTAGGCCTTCATGATTTCGCAGATGTCGTCGAAGTGGGTGTACAGGAAGTTTTCCTGATGGTGGGCCA
The DNA here is from genome assembly GCF_002381585.1 of Marinimicrobium sp. UBA4209. Lineage (NCBI taxonomy): Bacteria > Pseudomonadati > Pseudomonadota > Gammaproteobacteria > Cellvibrionales > Cellvibrionaceae > Marinimicrobium > Marinimicrobium sp. UBA4209. The sequence continues at coordinate 7,546 of NZ_DFTP01000087.1, read as the reverse complement.
GGCACCACTTGGCCATGATTGAGCCGCCGCGGGAAACGATGCCGGTCACCCGCTTGGCGGTCAGCGGCACATAGCGCAGGAGCACACCGGCGTGAATGGTGAAGTAATCCACACCCTGCTCCGCCTGCTCGATCAGGGTGTCCCGGAACACCTCCCAGGTCAGATCCTCGGCCACCCCATCGACTTTTTCCAGGGCCTGATAGATCGGCACCGTGCCAATGGGCACCGGGGCGTTGCGCAAGATCCACTCGCGGGTTTCGTGAATGTGTTTACCGGTGGACAGGTCCATCACGGTGTCCGCGCCCCAGCGGGTGCCCCAGGTGAGTTTGGCCACTTCCTCCTCGATGGAAGATCCCAGCGCGGAGTTGCCGATGTTGCCGTTGATCTTCACCAGAAAATTGCGCCCGATGATCATCGGCTCGGATTCCGGATGGTTGATATTGCAGGGAATGATCGCCCGACCCCGGGCCACTTCCGAGCGCACAAACTCCGGGGTGATCTCATCGGGAATGGCCGCACCAAAGGCCTCCCCGGGATGCTGTACCTCGCCCCGCTCCCGCGCCTGGGCCAGTGCCATATTCTCCCGGATGGCAATGTACTCCATCTCCGGGGTGATGATACCGCGGCGGGCGTAGTGCATCTGGGTGACATTCGCGCCAGCCTTGGCACGACGGGGCGGCCGGTGCAGATCAAAGCGCAGCGCTTCAAGCTCGGGATCATTCAGGCGCGCCTGGGTGTAGCGGGCACTGGCCTGCTCGAGCACCTCGGTATCGCCGCGCTCTTCGATCCACAGGCTGCGCAGTCCCGGCAGACCACGGCGCAGATCAATCTGTGCCTGGGGGTCCGAGTAGGGGCCGGAGGTATCGTAGACCCGTACGCTCGGATTGGCTTCCCCACCAAACTCCGTGGCGGTCTGGCTCAACGCAATTTCCCGCATGGGTACCCGCAAATCCGGGCGGGAGCCCTGGACGTACACTTTGCTGGAACCGGGGAGCGGCGCGACAGAATGGGGGTCCACCTGGGCCGAGCGGCTTAGCGGCGAAGGGTTGGCGGTATGACTCATAGCAGAGGTTCTCCGTGAAGGTGACTGGAAGATACAGAGCGCGGCACCGGGCCAGATGGGGCGCTGCGGGGGTCGACCAGAGGCGCAACGCCGTGATTCAGCGGGCCCGAACCCCGGCCAAGCCGCCAGTCGGCGGCGCTGACCAGCGCCCGGTGCACGTAATCTTTGGCGGCCCGAACCGAATCGGTCAGGCTGAGCCCCGAAGCCAGGTAGGCGGTAATGGCCGCCGACAGGGTGCAGCCCGAGCCGTGGGAATTGCGCGTGTCGATCCGGGGGCGGCTGAACACTTCCGAAAAGTCCGGGCCCAGCAACAGATCCTGCGCCAGCGGCCCGCTGCCGTGCCCACCCTTGAGCAGCACCGCTTTGGTGCCCAGCGCCAATAGCCGCTCGGCCTGGCGCCAGAGGCCGGCAGGGTCCGAGGCCAGAGGCTCGTTCAGCAGAGCGGCCGCTTCCATCAGGTTGGGGGTCAACAGGTCAGTGCGAGGCAGCAACTCCTCACGCAGGGTGGCTTCGGCGTCCCGGTCCAGCAGGCGGTCACCACTGGTGGCCACTATTACCGGATCGACTATCAGCGGCGTGTCGGCGCAATGCGCCAACGCCGTCACCACCGCTCGAAGCGTGGCGGCGTCGGCCAGCATGCCGGTTTTGATGGCTCGCACCGAAAAATCACTCAGCACTGAATCCAATTGCGCGGTGACGAACGTCGAAGGAACTGAGTGCACCGATTGCACGCCGAGGGTGTTCTGCGCGGTCAGCGCAGTCAGCGCGCTGCAACCGTACACACCGAGCGCGGCGAAGGTTTTCAGGTCGGCCTGAATACCCGCGCCACCGCCGCTGTCGCTACCGGCAATGGTCAGTGCCACCGCGGGTGCGGCGGGTCTGGATGGGTTCAAAAAGTCGTTCACGCGTTCCACTCCCGAAGACAGTGGCGCGGGAAACGTCAGCTATAAGCCATGAGGAGATAGAACAATGGTGGCAGGCACCAGAGAGGCTGTTGCGCTTTCGTTCCCTACGCCGGTATTAACCGGATCAGGTTCTACGGGTAAGATCTCAGCCAGCCTTTCAAGGCGGGCACCCCGACGAATGCGCCACAGTCTAGGCGAGTCATCCAGCGCTGTAAAGCGAGCGTATCCTCGGCGCCCGATGACAAACCCGGCTTACACGTTTTACCCTTTTTTACAACTTCATTCATGCACAGGCTCGACCTGCCGCAGCCGAGTGAGTAAACTCGCAGACTGCCTACCATTCGACGGTGCCCCAACTCTGGATTGCAACGGACAGGAACTCACATGAAAACAACCCGATCCCTCTGGTTTCTCGGTCTGATGGCCCTGGTGCCCTTTACGGCCAGCGCCAACTCGCTGTTGGACATTTATGAACTGGCGCTGGAAAACGACGCGCAGTTGAAAGCCGACGAAGCCGCCTACGAGGCGGGACTGGAAAACCGAACCCTCGGCCGCTCCGGCCTGTTGCCGCAGATTGATGCCCGGGTGTATTACACCGACAGCAGTCAGGACGCCACCGATAACACGGAAAATGTCACACGGGAGACCGAACGCGAGAGTTCCGGCTGGGAAATTTCCCTGAGTCAGCCGCTGTTCAACATGGCGGCGTGGTACAACTACCAGCGCGGCGGTACCCTGAGCGAGCTGGCCGAGGTGCAGTTTGGCGCCGATCAGCAGGCGCTGATCGTTCGGGCTGCCGAAGCCTATTTCAACGTTCTGCGCGCAGCGGACAACCTGGAAACCGCCCGTGCCGAAGAGAAGGCCCTGGAGCAACAGCTCGAGCAGACCCGTCAGCGCTACGAAGTGGGGCTGACCGCCATCACCGAAGTCCATGAAGCCCAGTCTGTGTACGACAGTGCAGCCGCCGCAGCTCTGCAGGCGCAGGGTGACCTGGGCATTGCCTATGAAGCGCTGGAAGTATTGACCGGCCGACCGCACGATGCGATTGCCCCCCTGTCAGACGACTTCCCGGTGGTGCGCCCGACGCCCTCCGACCGGCACGAATGGGTCGAATTTGCCCTGAAAAACAATTACGATCTCAAGGCCGCCCAGCTCAATACCCGGGCCTCAGAGCAGACCGCCAAGGCCGCCAAGTCACAGCACCTGCCCACCCTGGGCGCCTCGGCGACCTACAGTGATACTGCTAACGAGGGTTCCCAGTACTTCGGGGGTGCAGTTTTTGATAGCGACGATGACTCAGAGGGAACTAGCATCACGCTTAGCCTGAACGTACCGCTGTATTCCGGCGGCCGCACCTCCGCCGAGCGTCGCCAGGCCAGCTCTCAGTACCTGCAGGCTCGCGCCGAGCAGAACCGCGCCGAACGCACCGTGATCCAGTCGGCCCGCGCCCTGCACCTGTCGGTAGAAACCGGCGTGGCCCAGGTCAAGGCCCGCCAGCAGGCCATTGTTTCCGCCCAGAGTGCCCTGGAAGCCACCCAGTCCGGCTATGAAGTGGGTACCCGGAATCTGGTGGAAGTACTGCTTGCCCAGCGCGCGGTGTACCAGGCCGAACGCGATTACCAGAACGCGCTGTACGACTACATCATCAACAGCTTTGAGCTGCGTCAGGTCGCCGGCATGTTGACCCCCGCCGATGTACAGCAGATCGACCGCTCTCTGAGCCACGCGGAAATGCTGCGGCGCAGCGATTTCGACATCAACTGATCCGTGGTTGAGCAACACCCCCAACGCCCCACGCGGGTCCGGCTGATCGAAGTCGGCCCGCGTGACGGTCTGCAGAACGAAACCCACCCCGTCCCGCTCACCGCCAAACACCAACTCCTTGAGGATCTGGCGGACGCCGGGCTCGACTATCTGGAAGCCGGCAGCTTCGTTCATCCCCAGCGGGTACCGCAGATGGCGGACAGCGATGCGCTGTTCCAGGCCATGAACCGCCGTCCGGGCGTCACCTACGCCGCCCTCACCCCCAACATGAAAGGCCTGGAGCGGGCACTGGCCGTCGGCGCTGATGAAGTGGCCCTGTTTGCCGCCGCCTCGGAAACCTTCAGCCAGAAGAACATCAACTGTTCCATCGCCGAGAGCCTGGGGCGGTTCGCGCCGGTAATTGCCGCCGCCACCAACGCGGGCCTCCCGGTGCGCGGCTACATTTCCTGTGTGCTGGGCTGCCCCTATGAGGGCGCCGTTACCCCCGGTGCCGTACTGACACTGACGCGAGAGCTACTGGCCATGGGCTGTCGGGAAGTCTCCCTGGGCGACACCATCGGTGTCGGCACCGCGGGCGATACCGAGCGGCTTCTGGCGCACCTGCTTCCGGAAGTCGGGCCGGAACGACTGGCCGTGCACTTTCACGACACCTACGGTCAAGCGCTGGCCAATATTCTGGTGGCGCTGAATGCCGGTATTGCCACCATCGACAGCGCCGTGGCCGGCCTGGGCGGCTGCCCATTCGCACCGGGGGCCGCCGGGAATGTGGCCACCGAGGATGTGGTCTACCTGCTCAACGGCCTGGGTATCGAGCACGGCGTGGACCTGGACAAGCTCATCCTGGCCGGAGAGCGCATCTGTTCCGTGCTGGAACGGGACAACGCCTCCCGCGCGGCCCGCGCCTATCGCAACCGTCGCACCTGACGGTTTTGTCTGAACCGACTGATCAAGACCCCCTTACATTATGACTGACGATTCTTTACCTCTGGAAGCGACCCTGAATCTGGAAACGGCCACCATCCCCTGGCGAGAGCTACAGCGTTTTTTCGCCGCCGGTCGGGCCATTGCGGTGGCCCCGGAGCTGGATCTGGTAAAAGTGGGCGCGGAGCTGTCCCGGGATAATGCCGATCAGTTCAAGGCCTGGATGGAGGAAGGCAAGGTGGATGCGGTCAGCGACACCCAGGCGCAGGCATGGTTTGAGGCCGATGCCGAGGTTTGGGCTCTGGTGATCAAGCCTTATGTTTTGGTGCAGGGACACGAGTAGTCACGCCCGGCAATTTGGG
>NZ_DFTP01000087.1:0-2451 GCF_002381585.1 Marinimicrobium sp. UBA4209 | reverse complement strand
TAGGGCGGATAAGCGAAGCGCATCCGCCGTTACCCCGGCCAACCAGGCACCCAACTAACCCCGACGCTTGTGTTGGCGCTCCCAATTTTCTTGGCGTTTTCGTTCGCTCTTGCGCAGGAGAATATACGTTGCCCCACTGCCGCCGTGTTGGGGCTGGGCCGAGTGCATCGCCAATACCTCGTGCATCTGGGGCAACCAGTGCGCGACGCAGCTTTTCAGCAGCGCCGGGGTTTCCCGGCCCACGCCCTTGCCGTGAGTGATCAGCCCGCAGCGAATATCCTGGGCCATGCAATCCTGCACAAACTGAAACACCGCCCGCCGTGACTCCTCCACCGTCATCCGGTGTAGGTCCAGACGGGCATCCACCGTGTATTTACCCAAGCGCAAATTCCGATACACCCCGTTCTGCACACCGTCACGCTTGAACGCCAGGTGATCGTGCGGGTCGACCGGAGGCACGTAATCCCCGGACAGGAAGTTACTCTCCGCCCCCACCACTTCGCGCACCGCCATCTCCCGGCGTTGCGCCAGGGTTTCGGCCGGTGCGTCCGACTTGTTCAGAGGGACTTTGGGCTCACTCTTGATCGGGCGCACATCGCGCATTTCCCGCTCAAACAGTGCCCACTCGTCACGTTCATCACTGCTCATAACCATTTCTCACTCTAATACACCGCGAGCTGATCACCAGCGCCGCACTGTGGCGCCTGCTACACTGTCTATAAACGACCTCGGACCCTGACAAGATCATGCTCAGTCGCTTCTCGCTGGCGCTACTCACCTTGTTGTTGACCGCACTGCTGGCGTTTGCCTGGGCACTGTTGCTGTTCTACACCAGCCCCTCGCTTCGCCCGGAGAATGTGGACTGGCCCCGCACCCTGCGGGACCTCAGCCTGTGCCTGGCCGCTTTTCTTCTGTTTGCCACGGCGGCGTACCTTCCAGTGCGTCGCACCATCGTCAGTAAACTCACCATCGGCTTCGGGCTTAACTTTGTCGGTGTCTGGCAGGCCCTGATCAACGACCTGGTGGAACCACAATGGTGGCCGGCCGAAGCCATCAGCTTCCTGTGCATTCCGGTCGGTCTGCTGATAGCGGCCCTCGGGTTGTATCAGCTCGGACGCGCCTATCGTATGAACCGCCTGATTCTCGGGAGCCACCAACAGATCGAGCGGGATCTGGCGACCGTCGACCAACTCACTCAACTCTACAACCGTCGCTATTTCTTTACCACCTGCGGGCCCCTGTTCGGGCAGTCTCAGGAGGATGGTCAGCAGCCCGTGGTGATCGGCCTGCGGGTACTTAACCTGACCGAACTCAACCAGAGGCTCGGGCTGGAGGCCGGGGATGACATTCTGCAGCGGGTTGGTAAAGCCATACGCCGCTACCTGCGCCACGGACAGATCGCCGCCCGGATGGGCGGCCGACGGTTTGCCGTGTTTCTACCGGACAGCACGGCGCATGATGCCGATCACCTGGCCCGGCAGATTGTCGCGCGGCTGGAGCATGTGCTGATGACCGACGCCCGGGGCGAGGATCTGCTGGTGCAGGTTCAGGTCAACTACCAGGTCGGCCTGGCCCAGGAAGAGGACACGCTGGAGACGCTCGTCCGGCGAGTCGGTAGGGACGATGCCGACACCGTAAAAAACCCGGTGCTGTAAAACGCAAGCACATTTCCCGAACGACGCGTCGTGACAGACGGGCCATGGTGGATGACGGCCTTTGGCCTTATGCCACCCTACCGACCAACGTCGGGGGTGACATAAAGCCGAGTAGCAGGATCAGCCGGTGTTGCGCATACCCGCGGCAATACCCGCCATGGTCACCTTGAGCGCCTTTTCCAACTCCGGACTGATTTCCTTGCCGCTGCGGTAGCGCTTGAGCAATTCAACCTGCAGATAGCTCAGCGGGTCCATGTAGGGTTTGCGCACCCGCAGGGCGCGCTGCAACATGGGCTCCTCGCTCAACAGCTCGTCCTGATGCTTGATCCGGTTGATCAGCACTTCCAGCGCACTCAGGTCCGCCCGCAGTTGCTGCCCCAGGCCGTGCAACTCGGAGGGCACCAGCTCTTTCTCGTAATAGCTGCAGATCGGCAGATCGGCCTTGCCCACCACCATTTCCAGCAGATCCAGGAAACTGGAGAAGAAGGACCAGTTTTCCAGCATATCCACCAGAGTGGAGGGCGCATTTTCCAGAGCATACTCCAGCGCCTGGCGGGTACCGAGCCAGGAGGGCAGGTTCAGGCGCACCTGCATCCAGGCAAACACCCAGGGGATGGCCCGCAGGCTGTCCACCCCACCGGTGGCCTTGCGCTTGGCCGGGCGACTGCCCAGGGCCAGCAGGTTCAACTCCTGCTCCGGCGTCAGGCTGCGGAAATAGGGCACGAACTTCGGGTGGCCGCGCACCACATTGCGGTAGGCCTCCAGGCTGCTTTGAGCCATGCGCTCGATCAGGTCC
>NZ_DFTP01000097.1:34297-40609 GCF_002381585.1 Marinimicrobium sp. UBA4209 | reverse complement strand
CGAGAACCCGCTCGCGGGGAACGGCAATCCAGTGCGGGCGCACCGGGTCGGCGGCTTCGGGGCTGTAGCGTTGGTAGTCGGCTTCACTCAGGCCGATGCGCGCTTTGAAACAGGGATGGTAGGGATGCCCCTCGCGAAGGGCGCCCTCCAGCGCAACCAATGGCAGCTCCCGACGCACTGCCAGCGGTGGCAACTCCCGCGCATTCCACTGACACCAGATCCGGGTCTGATTCAACTCCCGGGTCAACGCCTGTTTGCGCTCGGCGTCGCCGGGCAGGCAGGCCAACAATTGACGCAGTACCTCCTCCAGCTCCGGCCGGCGGGCGACAGGTTGGATCCGGGTCAATTCCGCCAGCTGCAACCGGATGCGCCCAAAGCCGCGCACCCGCCCCGGGCAGGTGTAATCCGCGTTTCCCAGGCTGAAGTACAGGGTATCCCAAGTCGACGCGGTCTCCCGGGCTGGAACGACAATGTAGTCGAGCAGTCCCTCGAACAGGGCGGCCTCCAGCGTTTGCCGTAGAATCCTCGGCAGAGCATCAACGGCCACCGACGACGCCTGTTGTGGAACGCTGAGCGCCAGAGCTTCAGACATGGACCGCCTCCTCAAGAGGGCGCTCGATCCGCGCGGCTACACAGAGCGGATTGTCGATGGTGGTATAGGCGGCCAACTCCATATCGGCCTCCAGCTCGTCGATATCCTCCACCCGGGTCAACAGGTTGGCTTTCGCCGGCAACTGAGTCTGGGTCAACCAGCGCTCAATCAGGACCCGACCATTGCCGGATAGTGTCAGACGCAGCGCCTCCAGCTTGTCCCGCACCCGCTCGATCAGCTCGGCCTCCGCCAGCAGGCCATCGGCGCCCAGCCGATTCACCACGGCGAACACCTGATTGACCAGCAGGTAATAACCGAAGCGGTCCAGAATGGCATCCGTGGGGTAAAACAGATCGCTGTCGGCATCCAATGTCGGCTGCCATTGCAGGAGCTTGGGCTTTTGTTGCTCGTCCAGATAGAAGCCCTGGTTGTCCCGGTAGTAGTAGGTCTCCGGGTAGCCGTCGGCCAGCCGTAGCAGGCTGTTCTGCTGATGGGCTTCCAGGGCGATGCCATGGTGGTCGAACAACACCAGGCAGGGCTCCACTGCGCAGTGCCAGTAGGCATCAAACCAATCCCGGGCGACCGCACCCGGCGCCCGGCCCTCCTCCAGCGCCAGCCGCTCGATCAGTTCCGAGAGCACGGCGCGGCGCTGGCGGGGGTGCCAGGGTTCCTGCACCAACGCCGCCAGACACAGCACCGATTGATCACGCCCGACACCAAAGGGGTTTTCCCGCACGATGGCCTCAAAGCCGCTATCGCCCCCCTCAGGGTCGCGCAGCGTCAGGTAGGCCGGGTCAGCAATCACCTGAAAACGGGGAAAGCGCCGGGAGAATTGCAGGTTGTGCAGCAGACCGGCCATCAGCACCCCCGCGCGCAGCTCCCGCACCTTGTTCTGCCGAAGGGAGTTGGTGATTTTCACGGGCAGGGAGAGCTTGTACATCCAGGGCGCGTCCCGGTGGTAGACGGTGCGCACCGAGGAGGTGGCCGTGAAGGTGTGCCCGAGCGGGCCCAGGTAGCGCAGCCGACCGGCCTCCTGCCAGGCCTGAACCCGGGGCTGGGCGAGCAACCAGTGGGCCTGCAGCGGGTGGACGGGAATCAACACCTCGTCCGGGCCGATCGACACCGAATGGTCGCTCTGCATCAGCGCTTCACTTACGAGGCTCTCAGCGGACTGGGGCAACAGGGACTGCTGTTCGACCCAGTCCTGGTGCACGGCCACATAATGCAACTGAAACTGGCCCTCCAGCTCCGGCGTGATCAGGGGATGCTGCCAGTCAAGAATGCCCTGCCGGCTCTTCGGGGTGGGGTGCAACCAGTGGCCCAGCACCAGGCTCTGCTCCGCGCGGCAAAAGCTCAAGGGCGCCCGGTAGGGCTGCGACCAACGGGTTTCCAGATAACGCAAGGTGTTCTGCAGGCTATCGGTCAACCGGTGGGTCAGCTCCAGTTGCCGACGCTTGAGCCCGGCGCCGGGCTGGGCGTTGCGCTCGTGGAACAACTCCTTGACCAGCAGCAGGAGCGTGCTCCAGAACCCCTCCTGTCGCCGTTGTGCGCCCTGCTGGCAGAAGACAGCCTCGATGCGCTGGCGCCCGACCCGGGAGCGATAACTCACCAGCAGCCACAGGGTAAGCTCCTGCCGCGGCAGGGTCAGCTGTAGCAGGGACTTACCGGTCAGCAGCGTCTGCGGCAGAAGGGCCCGGGTCTGGGGCGTATCCGGGCTCAGCCAGCGCCCGCCATCCACTTCCCGCAGATAACAATTGACGAATGCCTGAAAGCTGGCGTACTCGGCCAGGTGTCGCGCAAAATCGGCCATAACAGAGTCCTCGTTGCCAATCCGATGAGGGAGGAGTTACGGCCGATTATATGCGAACAATTCTCAATGTCATTTGGTTTTACAATTGTTACGGTTTCTGGCAGCTCAATCATTGCCGCAGTGGAAGAAGGCGCCGAAACGTGGTTTTGTCCGTCAACATTCCCAGCGCCAACCCCAGGGTCAGCAGCTCTGCCAGCGGCAGAGCCCACAGGAATGACACCTGGTCGCGCCAGGGGAAGAGCAGCGCCAGAAACACCAGAGGAAGGACCAGGCTACGCGCCAACGCGAGTAGCGCCGAGCGGCGCGGCTGCCGGCAACCGGTGAACCAGGCGGACAACACCAGGTTGAGCCCGGTCAACAGAAGCACCGGGGCGATCACCGGCCAGAAGCGGGCGGCATAATTTGCCGCTGGCCCCTCGAAGAACCAGTTGCTCAAGGCCGGCCCTCCCAGGAAGACCAACGTCCACAACAGCAGCCCCTGGGTGGCCGCCAATCCCAGCCCGTAGTCCCGGAAGCGCCGGGCCCGGACCGGCTGCCCCGCGCCCAGGTTCTGGCTGGCCAGCACATGCACCACTTCGGCCACCGCGCAGGCGAGCATGACATTGAGCAACAGGGCATAGTGAATCAGGGCAAAGCCGGACACGGCCGCCACACCGCCGGTCAGTGCCAGCAGCCAGTGCAACACGAACAGCACCACCCCCGCCGACACCTCGTTCAGAAACTCGGAAAAGCCGTTGCCGCAGAAAGCGCGCAAGCGTCGCCAGGAGAGCCAGCCCGGCCGCAGGCGCAACGGCGTACGACCACTGTGCAGCAGGTGTAACAGCACCAGGCACTGGGTCAGTTGGGCCGCCACCGTGGCGCCAGCGGCGGCGCGCAAGCCCCAGCCCAGGACCGCCAGCCCAAGCACATCCAGCAGGATGTTCACCAGCGCGCCGAGCACCAGGGCACGACTGGCCCGTTGGGGCTCGCCCGCCACCCGCAGAAAATAGTAAAGCACCACTGCCACACTCTGGGGCGCCTGGCCGAGCAGCACCAGTTGGAAATAGGGTTTCACCAGCGGCTGCAGCCGCTCCGGCACGGCCAGCCAGTGCAACAGATAGTCGCCAAACGTCAGGCCGAGCAGCGTCACGGCAACCCCAAGCACCAGCGCCAGACACACACAGGCCGAGAACACCCGGCTGGCCGCGTCTCGTCGGCCCGCGCCCAGGTAGTGACCGGCCACCACGCTGGCGCCAATGGCCAGCATCAGCACGCTGCCAAACAGTAGAATCCAGAGCGGAATCAGCAGATTGACCGCCGCCAGCGCATCGGCACCCAGCCATTTACCCACCATCAGTCCGTCCACCACCGCCGCGCTGGTCAGGGCCAGCAAGCCCAGAGTGGAGGAGCCCACATAGCGCAGGAAGGTGGGCAGGGCCGGTGCGTCGAGGGCCGCCTCGCCCCGGCTCATCCTTGCACCGCCCGATCAAGACCCGCTGACGCTCGGCTGGACAATAGCGACAGCCGGTAGCCCTGTCCGCGCACCGTCTCCACCGCATCGGGCGGCATACCCGTCGCGATCAGTTTGCGACGGACCCGGCTCAGGTGCATATCGATGCTGCGGTCGTCCCGGCAATAGGATTTATTCAGCACCCAGCGGTGCAGCTCGGATTTCTTCAACAGGGTGTTGTGGTGCTCCGCCAGACACCACAGGAGTTTGAACTGGATGGCGGTCACCCGCAGGGGGCGGTCGTCGTAGCGAACCGACGCATCCTCGCGACTGAGGGACAAAGGCCCCACCACCAGTCTCTCCCGGCCCGGGTCGGCCGGCATCGGTGGGCGCTTCCGGCGCAACAGTGCCTCGGCCCGCAACTGCAGCTCCAACAGATCCGCCGACTTGGCGACAAAGTCATCGGCGCCGCGCCGAAAGGCGTCGATACACAGCGCGGGCTCATCGGCCAGAGCAATGACGGGCGTCGCCTGCCATTGACGCAACTCGGCCAGGAGCTCCCAGGGGTCGAGCGCCGAGACATCGACGTCGAGCAACAGCAGGTCGGCCTCGGTGTTGAGCACGCAGTCCAGCGCCTCACGACCGGCCCGGCAGACCACCAGCGACCAGCCCCGCGCGCGCAAGGTCGCATGTACCCGCGCCTGTAAGGTCGAGGTTTGCCCTACCCACAGCACCCTGATCTCGGATGGTCGATTCGCCCACGTTTCCATTGTGCCTCCATCGCTCTTTGTCAATAATGCGAATCATACTCATTATTAAATAAAGAGCAATAGAAGCCGGTCACAAATTTGGTTACCCTTAGCCTTCACCCGACCCCGGTATCCTTATGAGCACTCAGCCTCCATTTCGACCGCTGCTGCTGGCGAGCCTACTTCTGGCCACCGGGCTGGCGGGCGGTTGGTGGCTGCGCGGAGCACTGGCGCCCGTTCCGGTCGAGGCGACCAGCCTTGCAGAACCGAGCAAGTCCGCATCGGGTTCGCCCCTCGTCAGGCCACTCTCATCACCGCCAGTGCGAGACTCATCCGTTACCTCGCCCTCCCTCAATACGCTTGAGGCGGCGACACTTCCGGACGATCCAGTTTCTGCCAACGAAGCGCCTCCCCAGCCCGCCGACTGGGCTGAGGAGATGCACGCACTTCTGGACCAGCAGGCGTTCAATGCCGCCATGGGGCTCTACCAGGAGGCGGAGCGGCAGGATTCGGCCCTGGCGGGTCGGCTGCGGGAGTTGGTGCTGGAGTATCTGGAGGACTATCTGCGCGCGGGCGATGACTACGCGCTGACCGCGTTGGCCGACGCCTTTTTGTCGGTGCACTACGATGATATTGACGTGTTGCTTCTGCTCGCCCGCCACCAACTCCAGTCCGACTACTGGGCCGAAGCGGCGCGCACCTTCCAGCTCACCTTCGCCTACAGCGCCACCCAGCCCGGACAACGCAGCCGCGTGAGTCAGGCGTTTGAACAATTTGTCCGGCAGGTGGACGATCAACTGGTGGGCGCGCAGCGTTGGCAGAGCCTGCTGGGCTTTTACGAGACCCTGGAACAGCTGGACCTGGGGGGTGCCGAGCAGCGCCTGCGTCTGGGCGAGCTGCACCTGCACCACGGCGACACCACCTATGGCCGGAGCCTGCTGGAAGCGCTGACGTCCCACTCCACCCTGGGCGCCCGCGCCACGGCCCTGCTCAACCACACCACACCGCCCCCGGTGGCCGAGCGGCGCCCGCCCCCACCGGTGGGCAGCATTGAGCTGGACACCATCGGCAGCCATTACCTGCTACCGCTCGGGCTGGATAGCCGGGAAGAGGTACGCTTGGTAATTGATACCGGGGCCAGTCTGACGACATTAACTCAGCGCAGTTTTGATCGAATCAGCGCTTCGGTACGTTTTACCGAGTTAGGGCCGCAGATGTTCAATACCGCCAGCGGCACCACCCGGGGGATGGTGTATCGGGTGGACAGTGTCCAGATTGGTGATCACCGACTGAGGGATGTGCCCGTGGCAGTGTTGGATTTCAATACGCCCGATAATGTGGATGGGCTGCTTGGCATGAATGTTTTGAGCCAGTTTCGATTTGAGGTGGATCAGGACGACGAGGTTTTGTTGTTGCAGCCGCGGCAATAGTCGCTCGGCAATGATTGCCATATTTGACTTGATGGTTACGGCGGGTGCGCTTCGCTTACCCGCCCTACGGAGGTTTATGCCGCTGCGCTCGGCCGTAGGGCGGGTAAGCCGAAGGCGCACCCGCCGTAACAGACGGTACTGCACACAACGGGCGCTCCAATACAACGTCCCGACCCGATGGCAACGGCGGATGCGGGCTTTGCCCTTATCCGCCCTACGCCACTAGCACCAAAAACAACTTTCCGCTTGGCACTGAGGGACGGGGAGGGGTAGACCTTCTCAAGACCGTAAGCGGAGGGACT
>NZ_DFTP01000097.1:23874-34245 GCF_002381585.1 Marinimicrobium sp. UBA4209 | reverse complement strand
GATGGGTTCACGGCGTGTCTTGAGAAGGTCTACCCCTTCCCGGCCCGGTCGTAATGCTCCCGCCGAACATACTGCAGGGCCCGCTTAGCGTGTACAATGTTGGCCCTGTGAATTCCGATGATGGACGAGCTCATGAGTAAGAAGAGAACCACCGATTTTGGCTACGAGCAGGTGGCCGTTGAGGAAAAAGCCGGCCGAGTGGCGAATGTGTTTCACTCCGTCGCGGCCCGTTATGACCTGATGAACGACCTCATGTCCGGCGGCGTCCACCGGTTGTGGAAGCGGTTTACCATCGAACTGGCGGCGGCCCGTCCAGGACAGACCATCCTCGACATTGCCGGCGGTACCGGAGACCTGAGCTACGCCTTTGCCAAAAAAGTCGGGCCGGACGGCCTGGTGGTGCTCGCCGACATCAACGAATCCATGCTCAACGTGGGTCGCGATCGGCTGACCGACCGGGGCATCGCCGGCAACCTGCAATACGCCCAGGCCGACGCCCAGTACCTGCCTTTCCCGGACAACACCTTCGACTGCATCACCATCGCCTTTGGTCTGCGCAATGTCACCGACAAGGACCTGGCACTGCGCTCCATGTTGCGGGTGCTCAAACCCGGTGGGCGGCTGTTGGTGCTGGAGTTCTCCAAACCGCAGAACCCGCTGCTGGAAAAAGCCTACGACACCTACTCGTTCAAGCTGCTGCCCTTCATGGGCAAAGTGGTCGCCAACGATGCCGACAGCTATCGCTACCTGGCCGAGTCCATCCGCATGCATCCCGACCAGGAAACCCTGAAGGGCATGATGGATGCCGCCGGCTTTGTGAACACCGAGTACCACAACATGACCGGTGGCGTGGTGGCCCTGCACAAAGGCATCAAGCCCTGATATGGATGCCACGCTGACCACCGCTGCCCTGACGGCCGCCGAAACCATTGTCCAGCGCGCCCTGCGCTATGACCCCGCCAGCCGGCTCGCACTCAGCAAGCTCGAAGGGCAAGTGCTGGCGCTGAACTTTACGCAACCCGAGTGGACGGTGTACGTCCTTCCCGGAGAAGGCCTGAGTTTCAGCAGTCACTGGGAAGGCGATATTCAAACGCGACTGACCGGCCCACTGAAAAACTTTATCGGTCTGGCGCGCGGCGAACAGACCAGTCTGGCGGGCTCCGGTGTGCAGTTGGAAGGCAGCCCCCATCTGGTTCAGTCACTGCAACGTATTCTCGGGCAACTGGATATTGACTGGGAAGAAGCCCTGAGTGAAGTGCTCGGCGATGTACTCGGTCATCAGGGCGCGGAACTGCTGCGCTCGGGAGGCCGTTGGCTAAAGGCGCGAGACAGCCAGGCCCGTCGACTGCTGGGCGAGTTCATTACCCAGGAGGCGGGGCTGGTTCCCGGTCGCGCCGAGCTGGACAATTTCTATCGGGAAGTGGACGAGCTGGCCTTGGCGCTGGAGCGCACCGAAGCGAGAATTCAACACTTGCAGACTCTTTTGCACCGAACCACTAAGGACTAAGCGTGTTAGTCGTACTCCGTCGCCTGCTCACCATCAGTTTCGTCATCTGGCGCTACCGCCTGGATCTGTTGATTCCGCCCGGTCAGTTGCCCTGGTATGTGCGGCTGTTCCTGCTGCCGTGCAAACTCAAACCTGCCGGCAAGATGACCCGGGGGGAACGACTGCGCCGGGCGCTGGAAGACTTGGGCCCGATTTTCATCAAGTTTGGTCAGCTGCTCTCAACCCGTCCTGATCTGGTTCCGCCGGACATGATGGACGATCTGAATCGACTGCAGGACAAGGTGCCGCCGTTCGACAAGTCCGAATTTCGTGCTCTGGTTGAGCGGGGCCTGGGGGAAAGCGTCGATACCGTGTTTGCCAGCTACGAGCAGGAGCCGCTGGCTTCGGCGTCGGTGGCCCAGGTGCACGGCGCCACCCTGCACAATGGCCAACGTGTGGTCATTAAAATTGTCCGCCCCGGTATCGAGCGGATCATCGAGCAGGACGTTCGTCTGCTGATGATGATCGCCCGACTGGTGGAGCGTTACAGCATCGACGGCAAACGCCTGCACCCGGTGGATGTGGTACGCGACTACCGCAATACCATTTTCGATGAGCTGGATCTGCAACGCGAAGCGGCCAATGCCTCCCAGCTTCGGCGCAATTTCGATGGCTCTGCGCTCCTGTATGTCCCGGAAATCTACTGGGACTACACCCGCAATAACGTGCTGGTGATGGAGCGCATTCACGGCATTCCCGTGACCCATATTGATGAACTTCACACCCAGGGCACGGACATGAAAGCGCTGGCCGAACGCGGTGTGGAGATATTTTTCAAGCAGGTATTCGAGCACAATTTTTTCCACGCGGACATGCATCCGGGCAACATTTTTGTCGCCACTGAAAACCCGGAATACCCCAAGTACATTGCCGTGGACATGGCCATTGTCGGCTCCCTGACCCGGGAAGATCAGTACTACCTGGCGCGCAACCTGCTCGCCATGTTCCGGCGCGACTACCGGCAGGTCGCCGAGCTGCACGTGCAAAGCGGCTGGGTCCCCGAGGGCACCCGGGTCGAGGAACTCGAAGCCGCGGTGCGCACCGTGTGCGAGCCCATTTTTGAAAAACCGCTGAAAGACATTTCGTTCGGGCACCTGTTGATGAGTCTGTTCCGCACCGCGCGTCGGTTCGATATGGAAGTCCAGCCGCAACTGGTGTTGTTGCAGAAAACCCTGCTCAATATTGAAGGGCTGGGCCGCCAGCTCTATCCGGACCTGGATCTTTGGGTCACCGCCCACCCCTTCCTCGAGCGCTGGCTGAAAGATCGCTTCCACCCCAAAGCACTGTGGGGACAATTCCAGCGCTACGCGCCGGAGTGGATGGAAAAATTTCCGCAGGTACCGGAACTGATTTTCGGTGGCCTGCAACAACTGCAGAGCCTCAGCAAGGTATCCCACCACCTGGAAGCCCAGACCCAGGAGCTGCAGCGCCAGCAACAGAACCGGCGCCGCGGACGTCGGCGTACCGTGATTGCCACCCTGGCACTGATCGGCTCCGGTATTACCGCCTGGCCCCATTTAGGCGGCCCCCTCACCGCCTGGGCCGAGCGCATTGACTGGGGGCAAATTCCCCCGGAGAGCTGGGCCTTGTTGACCCTCGGTTTGGCGGTCTTGATCCTGCGTAAATAAAGGTTGATTATTGCGCCACTTCTTGTGGCTTTTCTCCCGGCGATAGGCTACTGTTGATTAGAGCTGACAAAACGAAGGGGCACCCATAGCCCCCGTCAACACAACGTCGTGACCGAGAGTGAGACATGCCTGATTTTTGCGCAACCGGCCGCGCCTGCGCGTCCCGCTGGTTGTCCCTGCCTGCCCTTTGGCTGACCGCAACCCTCGCCCCATTGGCCAGTGAAGCCGCCTGTACGCTGCGCGATGGCGAGGATGTACCGAGCGTCCTGTTACCACTGCGCCATGAAGCAAGGCACGACCACCGCAGTTACTATGAAGACTTGCTGCAACTGGCCCTGGATAAAACCGAAACCGAGTACGGTCCCTGCCGGGTGACCGTTCCGGAAGGCTACAAACCGCAAGTGCGCCGCTACCTCGACCTTGAACGTAAAACCGGCGCCGACATCATTGATGCCACGGCAACGCCGGAACGCAGCGAGCGCTTTCGGGAGGTACCGGTACCGCTGCTGAAGGGATTGATGGGTTACCGACTGTTTTTTATCCGGGAATCAGATAAAGAAGCCTTCTCCAACATCCAATCCCTGGATGACCTGCGCACATTTCGGGCCGGACAGGGGGAAAACTGGTTTGATGCCACGCTGCTGAAAGCCCACGACATCCCTGTGGTCACCGCACCGAAATACGAATCCCTGTTTCGTATGCTGCAAGCGGAGCGGTTCGATTTTTTCCCCCGCGGCGCTCAGGAAATTCTCGATGAGCAGGCCAATTTTGATACCGAGGGTTTGATCATTGAACAGGATTTACTGTTGGCCTATCCCTCTCCGGTTTATTTTTACGTTCACAAAGACAATGTCGCGCTGGCGGACCGGGTGGAAACCGGCTTGCGACGAGCCATGGACGATGGCTCCTTCGATCAGTTTTTCAATGACCACCCCATAATTCGCGAAGTGTTTACCGAGCTGAACCTGTTTGAGCGAACCACCCTCTACCTGTGTCACCCCCACCACCGGGATCCGGCTTTGCTTCAGCGGCCCGATGCCTGGATTCGGCCCTGGCCAAAACGCTTGTGTGATAATGCGAGTATTCCTACACTTGATTAGTCCGATTTCCTTGTGGAGCCATCATTCACCGTGAGCCAGCCTTTGCCACCGTTACATCAGGAGGCTTCCCTCTCTGACCAGGGCTGCCCAGGCACGTCGCAAAGCCGGTGGTTTTTTCAGGCGCTGGCGGCTCTCATAACGAGCCTGCCCTTTCTCCTTCTCAGTGTCCCGGCCAGCGCCGCCTGCCAACTGAGCCCCGGCACGACCACGGATCAACTGGTACTCCCGCTACGTGAAGAAGTCCGCCACGACCACTACAACTACTTCGCCCAGCTGCTACAACTGGCGCTGGATAAAACCGCCCAGGATCATGGTCCCTGTGAAGTCATTCTGTCTGAACAGGCCAAACCCCAGGCGCGCCTGTATCAGGAACTGTCCCGCCAGGAAAACATTCACATCATTGACGCCACGGTCATGCCCGAGCGTGACGAGCGCTTCCGGGCCATTCCCTTTCCCCTGCTGAAAGGTCTGATGGGGTACCGCATTGCGTTTATCCGGGCCGATGATCAACCCCGGTTTAACCAGGTGGAAACCCTGGAAGACTTGCGCGCATTTCGGGCCGGACAAGGGGAGCGTTGGTTCGATGTGCAGGTACTGCGGATGCACGGGATTCCCGTCACCACCACCAGTAAATACGAGTCCCTGTTCCGGATGCTGCGGGCGGGGCGTTTTGATTTCTTTCCGCGCGGGGCACAGGAGGTGATGAGTGAAGCGGAGAGTTTTGACATCAGCGGCCTGACTGTTGAGTCGAGCCTGGTTCTGGCCTACCCCTGGCCGGTGTACTTTTACGTCAACAGAGAGCATACCCTGCTGGCCGAACGGGTCGAGGAAGGTCTGAAGCGCGCGCGAGCCGACGGCTCATTCGATGAATTTTTCCGGGCTCACCCGTTGATCATTGCGGTGTTTGAACAGCTCAACCTCGAGCAGCGCACCCTACTCTACCTGTGCAACCCGCAACACAGTGACCCGGCCCTGCTTCAACAGAGCGATGCCTGGATACGCCCCTGGCCCGAGGATCTGTGTGCCCGCTTCAGCCTCGACGCTGCCACCGTCAACTAGACAGCATGAACGTCACGGGTCCATCGTTCTGCAGACTGACCTGCATATCGGCGGCGAACACCCCGGTGGCGACCGGGTCGTGAAACTCACAGGCCCGACGGACAAAATGATCGTACAGCGATTCCGCCAACGCCGGCGAGCCCGCCCGCGAGAAACTCGGTCGCAGGCCCTTGCGGGTATCGGCCGCCAGTGTGAACTGTGAGACCACCAGCAGCCCGCCACCGGCCTGCTGCAGGTTCAGATTCATTTTCCCCTCCGCATCCGGGAACACACGATAAGCCAGAACCTTTTTCAACAACGCCTCGGCGCTCGCCTCATCGTCTTCTTTTTCGACCCCCAGGAATAACAGCAGTCCGGAATCAATTCGGCCTACCGTTTGCCCCTCCACCTCAACACTGGCGTGTTTGACACGCTGAATCAGACCCAACATCGAAAGCGACCTCAGGCCAGGTTATCTTCTTCGTGGCGCAACCGACGAACCATATCTTCGGTGGCCCGCACCAGGGCATCGACGGTGCCGGGTTCGGACGCCGAATGCCCGGACTCGCGGATAATCTGCAACTCGGCGTCGGGCCAGGCCTGTTGTAGCTCGAACGCATTGTCCAGCGGACACACCATGTCGTATCGGCCGTGGACAATCACCCCCGGGATACCGGACAACCGATGGGCGTTGCGCACAATCTGATCCGGTTCCAGAAAGGCCTGATTCACGAAGTAGTGCGCTTCGATACAGGCCAGGGCCAGGGCGCGATGGGGCTTGGAGAAGGACTCCACCACCTCGTGATTGGGTCGCAGGGTGGCACAGCGTCCCTCCCAGATGGACCAGGCCTTGGCCGCCCCCATCTTGAGCAGATCGTTGTCGCCGGTGAGCAATCGGTAGTAGGCCGAAATCAGTTCGCCCCGGTCGGCTTCGGCAATCGGCTGCAGGAAGTCCTTCCAGTAATCGGGAAATACATGGGCGGCCCCGCCCTGATAAAACCACGCCAGATCCTTCGGCCGGCACAGAAAAATGCCCCTGAGGATCAGCCCGAGGACCCGCTCCGGGTGGGTTTCGGCATACACCAAGCTGAGCGTCGAGCCCCAGGAGCCGCCAAACAGGACCCACTTCTCCACCCCCAGGAAGCGGCGAATCTCCTCCATGTCGTCCACCAGCGCCTGGGTGTTGTTACCCTCCAGGCTGGCGTGGGGGGTGGATCGACCGGCACCGCGCTGATCAAACAGGATGATGCGATAACACTCCGGGTCAAAGTAGCGACGATCATACCGCCCACAGCCGGCACCGGGCCCACCATGAACGAACAGCACCGGGATGCCATCGGGGTTACCGGACTCATCCACGTAGAGCTGATGACCATCGCCAACCGGAACCTGGTGGCGCTCGTAAGGTTTGATTTCGGGGAAGTAGGTGAGCATAGTGGCCCTTTAATGCTGTGCCAGAAACGGTTTTTATAAACTCGATGTGCCTTTATAACCCAGTGTAGAGAAGATGCAACCCCCGCGCCGCGAACGGCGGCAGATTCCTCCGTGTCCCTGGGGCACGAGTGGCGCCAAAGACTTTTCCAGCGCCGTTATCCATGCTTTAATGGTCACCCTGAATATAAGATAGACGCCCGCCGTTCAGGTCGGGCCCAAACATGACAGGTCATGCTTATGAACCCCATCTCCCGACGCAAATTCCTGCTGGGCAGCGCTTCACTGGCGGCCCTGGCCAATCTCAAGGCCTGTGCCATCAACGGTGCCGCCGAACGCACCGGACTGAAAAATCTCTACGGGGATGACTTCCTGGTGGGCACCGCCATCAGCAATCAGACTCTGGCCAACGACGACCAGCACTTGAAAGCCCTGATCGCCAAGGAGTTCAACTCCATCACCGCCGAGAACTGCATGAAGTCCGCGCTGGTCCAGCCCCGCCAGGGCGAGTGGGACTGGGAGCTGGCGGACCGCTTTGTCGAGTTCGGCCTGCAGCACAATATGGACATCGTCGGTCACGCCCTGGTGTGGCACTCCCAGGTGCCTGAGGACTTTTTCGTCTACCCGAACGGCCGCCCCATTGACCGTCAGGAGCTGATCAAGCGGATGGACACCCACATTCGCACCCTGGTGGAGCGCTACAAAGGCAAAATCAAGATCTGGGATGTGGTCAACGAAGCGATCGATGAAGACAAGGGCTGGAGAGAGAGCGCCTGGTTCAAAACCATGGGCGGCGCCGACTATGTCGAGCGCGCCTTCCGCCTGGCCCACGAAATGGACCCGGACGCACACCTGATCTACAACGACTACAATATGCACAACCCGGGCAAGCGGGAGTTTCTGGTCAACGTGCTGCGCGATTACAAAAAGCGCGGCGTACCGATTCACGGCGTGGGCCTGCAGAGCCACGTGGGCCTGGACTACCCGGACCTGAGTGAATTCGAAGCCAGCATCGAGGCCTACGCCGCCGAAGGCATGCGCATTCACTGCACCGAGCTGGAAGTGGACGTGCTGCCGGTCGCCTGGGAGCACACCGGGGCAAACATTTCGGACAACTTCGAGTATGCCGACGAGCTGAACCCCTACCCGGACGGCCTGCCCGAGGACATGCAGGAGCGACTGACCGAGCGCTACGTCGAAATGTTCAAGCTGTTCCTCAAGCATCGGGACAAGATCGACCGGATTACCCTCTGGGGCACCCACGATGGCGAATCCTGGAAAAACAACTTCCCGGTGGGTGGTCGCACCAACTACCCACTGCTGTTCGATCGCGATATACAACCCAAACCGGCCTACTTCGCCGTGGCGGACCTCAAACGCTGAATCCGTACCATTGAGCGCGCGGGCCTTCGGCCCCGCGCTTAACCCTTCTTCACACGGCCTGTGCTAGGCTGTATACACCATTCTTCACAGTGCCTGACATCCTCGCCCACTGATTCAAACCCACTTGGGCTGCGTATCATCAGGTCACACCCTTTTTCACTGATTTGAGGAGACTGACCATGGCTTCACTACTGACCCGCCTATCGCCCGTGCTGGCCTGCGCCGCACTGGGCCTGATGGCCGCTGGCGCTCAAGCGGACGATCACGCCACCATCATCGAAACCGAGAAGGCCAAGCTGAAGGTCACAACGGTGACCGACGGACTGAGCAACCCCTGGGGCATGGCCTTCCTCCCCGGCGGTGACATGCTGGTCACCGAGCGCTCCGGTGACCTGCGGATTGTCGGCGCCGACGGCACCAAGGGTCCCGCACTCAAGGGCCTGCCCGAGATTGCCAGCCGCGGCCAGGGGGGCCTGCTGGATGTGGCCATTGACCCCGACTTTGTCGACAACCGCTGGGTGTACTTCAGCTTTTCCGAACCCGGCGAAGGCGGCACCAGCACTGCCGTTGCCCGCGGCAAGTTGATGCCCAACGCCCAGGATGAACTGCAGGGCGTGGAGGTCATTTTCAGCCAGCAACCCAAAGTGCGCAGCAATGGCCACTTCGGCTCCCGCCTGGTGTTCCGCGACGACGGCACCCTGTTTATCACCATGGGGGATCGCCAGCAGGATTTTGAAGACAACTACCCCCAGGAGCTAGACAGCCACATCGGCACCGTGGCCCGCATCCACCCCGATGGCAGCGTGCCCGATGACAACCCATTCGTGGGCGATAAAGACACCCAGCCGGAAATCTGGTCCTACGGCCACCGCAACGTCCAGGGCGCTGATCTGCACCCGGACACCCGCGAGCTCTGGACTGGCGAACATGGCCCCCAGGGCGGTGATGAAATCAACGTGACCCGGGCCGGTAACAATTACGGCTGGCCGATCATCACCTACGGTGAACAGTACGGTGGTGGCAAAATTGGTGAAGGCACCGAAAAAGAAGGCATGGAGCAGCCGGTGCATTACTGGGATCCGTCCATCGCCAACGCCGGGATGATTTTCTACACCGGCAATCAGTTCCCCGAGTGGCGGGGCAACCTGCTGGTTACTGCCCTCAAGTTCCAACTGGTATCGCGCCTCGAGCTTGATGGCGAGAAAGTGACGCACGAGGAGCGGATGTTCGATGAAAGCATCGGCAAGCGCCTGCGGGACATTGAGCAGGGACCGGATGGCAACCTGTACCTGTTGACCGACGATCGCAATGGGGAAATTCTGAAGGTTGAGCCGGCGAAGTAGTCAGCAGGCTGAAGGAACGGTAAGAATTGTCGGGTTACGGCCTTTGGCCTAACCCGACCTACATAGCCCTCTCAGTAGGACGGATCGGTCCGACGCATCGGAGCGCGCAGCGCGTAATCTGCCACACTAACCCGACCTACATAGCTCACCGCCACACTTTCAGTAGGTCGGGTTAGGCCAAAGGCCGTAACCCGACGCAAGGAGCTAGCGGTGATTCTGCTCCACCAGCACCAACGGAATCTCACTCATCGTCTCTTCCGGCGTCGGCCGCCCCACCATTTCATCGTAGGGTGTCTGCATCACCAACCAGGCTTTATCGGCTCCGTGCTGAGCCAACCACCGCTTGGCCGCATACAGGCTGGGAAACTTCTCCGCCCGCCCACGGGCATCGCGCACCACCTCGATCTCATCCGCCCAACCCACTGGCGTTTCGGTATAACCGACCAGGTAATGCGCACAGTCGGCAAAACTCATCACCACCGCACGACGCTCCGAACGACTCGCTTCAGGGATCATTTTGCGCCTCCTCAGGCAAGGTACACAGGTAGCGGCCACTGCCGTACAGCCGCTTGAAACGCCGCTTCGCCCAGCGCCGGTACACCCGATCGACCACCGGGCCGAACACCGGCCAACGCAGCGGCTTGAGCAGCCACCCCACGCGGGTGTAACGCCAGGCCTCAACGCTGGCATCGGCGCCCACCAGCCACTGGCCATCGGGCAGGCGCAGATGCAGCTGACGCAACATGGCCTCGCGCTGCTCCGCCGGGAGCTGCCACTGCTTGTGGATATCCAGCAAGCGCAGCTGCGCCGACTTGAGACGCTTCAATAAAGTCATCTCTCGCTGACACAAAGGGCACAAACCGTCGTAATACAAGGTGGCAAGGGTCTGCCCAGGCTGTGGA
>NZ_DFTP01000097.1:4868-23651 GCF_002381585.1 Marinimicrobium sp. UBA4209 | reverse complement strand
TTCACAACCCCTCGGATGAGACCCGCCGCACCCAACAGAAAACCGGGGTGCTGCTCACTAACCTGGGCACGCCCGACGCCCCCACTGCGCCGGCACTGCGCCGCTACCTGGCGGAGTTCCTGTCCGACCCACGGGTCATTGAAGTCCCGCGCCTGCTGTGGAAAATCATCCTCCACGGCATCATCCTGCGAGTGCGACCGAAGAAGTCCGCTGAAGCCTACGCCTCGGTCTGGAGCGATGAAGGCTCACCACTGCTGGTGATCAGCCAACACCAGCGCGGTGCCGTGCAAAAAGCCCTTGGGGATGAGGTGATCGTCAAACTCGCCATGCGCTATGGCAACCCATCCATACCCAAGGTAATGAGGGAATTTCAGGAGCTGGGTATCCGGCGCATCGTGGTGCTGCCGCTGTATCCCCAATACGCCGCTCCCACCACGGCCTCCACCTTCGACGCCCTGGCCGATGAGTTGAAAACCTGGCGCTGGGTCCCCTCGATCAGCTTCATCAGCGGCTACGTGGACAATCCGCTGTACATCAGCGCCCTGGCCCAGAGCGTGCAGGACCATATCAACGAGCACGGCATGCCGGAGAAATTTCTGTTCTCCTACCACGGCACGCCCAAGCGCTATCTCGACAACGGAGATCCGTATCACTGCCTGTGCCACAAGACCACCCGTCTGGTGCGGGAAAAGCTGGGGCTGGAAGAGTCGCAGTGCATGACTACCTTCCAGTCCCGTTTCGGTCGGGAAGAGTGGCTCAAGCCCTACACCGATGACACCCTCAAGCAGCTTCCAAAGGATGGCATCAAGCACATTGCCATACTGTCGCCAGCGTTCAGCGCCGACTGCCTGGAAACGCTGGAAGAGTTGGAAGAGGAAAACCGCGAGTATTTTATGGAAGCCGGCGGCGAGACCTATCATTACATTCCAGCCTTGAATGACCGGGAAGACCATATTGCAGCCATTGTGGATGTGTTGCGTCGGGAGCTTTAATCCGCCCTTAGTAACGGCGGGTGCGCTTCGATACCGCTGCGCTCGGCCCCTACGTAAACTGCGGAGGTCGCGTAGGGCGGGTAAGCGAAGCGCACCCGCCGTGACCCTCCCGCGATGCTATAATCGCGCGTTTTAACTCAACCACACCTTCGCCTATGTCCCGCGCCCGTTTCGAGAAATTCAAACAGGTCCTGCGCCAGCGTCAGCACGATATGACGCTGCTGACCGATCAGGTTCACAAAGCCCAGAATATTTCCGCCATGCTGCGCACCGCCGATGCCGTGGGTATGGCGGAAATCCATATGGTCCAACCTAGTCGAGGTCGGCTGGTTTATCACCACACCGCCGGGGGCAGCGGGCGCTTTACCGGTACCGTCGTCCACCCGGACATTCAGACCGGCATGGGTGTGCTTCGGGACAAGGGCTTCAAACTCTACGCCGCGCACTGGTCCGACCGCGCCATGCACTACCGGGAGGCCGATTACACCCAGCCCTTCGCGCTGGTGATGGGGGCTGAAAAAGAAGGCCTGAGCGACTACGCCGCCGAGCAGGCCGACGAGCACCTGACCATTCCCATTATTGGCATGGTGGAGAGTTACAACGTGAGTGTGGCTGCCGCAATCATTCTGCAGGAGGCCATGCACCAACGTCAGCAGCGGGGTATGTACGATCGCGAACTGGACGAGTGGGATCCGGCGGTGCGGGAGATTCTGTTTCGCTGGATGCACCCGCAGATGGTCCGCTATTGCGAGCGCTACGGACTGCCGTTCCCGGACATGGATGAAGACGGCGATATGATTCCACCCAAAGACGAGCGCTATCGAAGCCCTAAAGGCTAGATGACCGTGCGCAGCATTTCGATGGCCAGCCCCACCAGCAACAGGGCAAACAACCGCTTGAGCCAGGTCACCGGTAGCCGGTGCGCCAACCTGGCACCCACGGGCGCGGTCAGGTAGCTCATGGACGCAATCGCCAGCACGGCGGGCCAATAAACATAGCCCAGGGTATGCGCCGGTAACCCCGGCACCCCCCACCCATTCACCATATACCCGATGGCACCGGCCACGGCGATGGGCAGCCCCACCGCCGCCGAGGTGCCAATGGCTACTGGCAGGCGCACATTGCACCAGGTCAGAAACGGCACGGTCAGGGTGCCGCCACCAATGGCCACCAGCGCCGAGACGCCGCCGATACCCGACGCCACACCGACCAGCCCAGGCGTTCCGGGCAACTGGCGGGAAGGTTCGGGACGACGGTTCAGAATCATCTGCAAGGCGACATAGGCCATGAACACCGAAAAGAAGATCGCTAGCGGTTTCGGGGTCAACCAGGCCGCCAGGAAGGTGGCCGCGAAGGTCCCCACCAACACCCCCGGTGCCATGCGTGCCACCACGGGCCAGAGCACCGCTTTGTGACCGTGATGGGCCCGCAAGCTGGCTACCGCCGTGGGCACAATGGCGGCCATGGACGTGCCCAAAGCCAGGTGCACCAGATGCGCCTCGGGTAGCCCCTGAGCCGCAAACAGCAAGGTGAGCACCGGAACCATCAGGCCACCACCGCCGATGCCGAACAGGCCGGCCACCAACCCGGTGACCACCCCCAGCGCCATAAACCCCAGCAACCATTCCAGCATCAATAAGCTCCGGTCATGTCCTCGTACAGAAGCGACGCCATGACAAAGGGCCCGACCGCCTTGGGGTCATCTGCCCGGCGCGGCTCGCTGATGTAATAGTCATAGGTGCCCTCCCGGTATGGATCACCACCCAACCCGGCAACCGCACAGACGTTGGTGATGCTGATCGTTCCGTCATCGTTATGGCGGATAAATTCATCCACCACTCGCTGATAAGCACTCAGCCCCAAAGCTCGATACCGCTCGTCGATATAACCCTGCTCGCTGCCTTTGAGCAGGAAGTAAGTGAACATGGTTGACGCCGAAGACTCGAGGTAATTACCATCGCGCCCACCCATATTCACCACCTGCCACCAGACACCCGACTCCGGGTCGCGATGGGTTTCGATGGCGCGGGCCATTTTGTCGGCGATATCCAGCATCACGTCGCGGTCGGGGTGTTGCTCCGGCAGGTCATCAAGTACATCGACAATCGCCATGGCCAACCAGCCCATGGCCCGCCCCCAGGGCAGCTCAGACAGCCCCGTCTCGGAATCCGCCCAACGCTGCTCCCGACTTTCATCCCAGCCGTGATAGAAAAACTGCCCCTCGGCGTTCCAGTGATGTTTCGCCACCAGACGGAACTGATTGATGATGTCATCGTACAGCTCGGGCTCACCATAGGTGGCCGCATACCGGGAAAGAAACGGCGTGCCCATATACAGGCCGTCTAGCCACATCTGATGCGGGTACACTTTTTTGTGCCAGAAGCCGCCCTCACTCGTGCGCGGATGGTCGCGCATTTGACCGCGCAATTGCTCGATCGCCAGCCAGTACTTGTCTTCGCCGGTTTCCTGATGAAGTCCGATCAGAAACTTGCCCGGATTCACCCGATCAATGTTGTACAGGCTCTGGTCGTAAGTTCTGATATCGCCGTCGTCGCTGATCATGAAGTCGGCGAAGTCTTCCAGGTAATCGAAAAACCGCTCCTCGCCGGTAGCCCGCCACACGCGTTCGTGGGCGGTCATCATCAGGCCATGGGTGTATTCCCATTTGGGGGTTTCCCGAAAATCGACCATCCAGCCTTCGGGGTTGCGTTCAATGTCGGAGTCGGCCATCCAGACGGATAGCGGTCGGTTGGTGGTTGAAACGGAAGGATTGGTGTTGGTATTGATAGTGCAGGCGTACAGAGTAGCGACGGACAGCAAGACTATGCTGGCCAAACGCCAAAAGGGTTGATAATTCATTGTCTCTCTCCCGGTTTTGGTTTTTGTACCGGGACTATAGCGGGTGTTTGGGGAGATTCAAAGGGCTGGGTATTGGGGGTTTCTGAAAGGTTCGGCATCTACGGGGTACACCCGTCGGAGACCCGCCGTGAACCCGTCCATGGNNTCCATGCCTCAGAGAGTCTCCGACGGGTGTACCCCGCAGATGCCTAAGTGCCAACTAACTACCCGTTGTATCTCTAGTCGGAGGTGTCGGATTTGGCCGTGCCGCACCCCGGGAAAAAGGGCGCAGTTAATTCGCTGGCAGAGAGGTGGGGTGGAGGTATGTGGTTCNNCCCATGGATGGGTTCACGGCGGGGCTATGAACCACATACCTCCACCCCACCGCACCGTCTAAGAACCACTTCTTTGGGTCTTACTTCTTCGCGCGCTTACGCTCGTTTTCGGTGAGCAGTTTTTTGCGCAGGCGGATGCTCTCTGGTGTGACTTCCACCAGCTCGTCATCCTCGATAAACTCCAGCGCCTGCTCCAGGGTATGACGAACCGGTGGCGACAGGGTGAGGTTCTCATCGGTGCCGGAGGCACGCACGTTGGTCAGTTGCTTCGCCTTGGTCGGATTCACCACCAGATCATTGTTCCGCGAATGCAGACCAACGATCTGACCTTCATAGACCTCAACGCCAGCGTCAATGAACAGACGGCCGCGATCCTGCAGCGGGTGCAGACCGTAAGCCAGCGTCTTGCCCTTGACCATAGAAACCAACACGCCGTTCTGACGCTTGTGGTCCTCACCCGCTTTGACCGGGCCGTAGTGGTCAAAAATACTGGTCATGATGCCCGAACCGGACGTCAGGGTCAGGAACTGGCCGCGGAAACCGATCAAACCGCGCGAGGGAACCATGAACTCCAACTTCACCCGACCTTTACCGTCCGGCTCCATATTGGTCATTTCCGCTTTGCGCAGGCCCAGCTCTTCCATCACCGCGCCCTGGTGCTGTTCTTCAACGTCGATCACCACCTGCTCGAACGGCTCCTGGATCTGGCCGTCGATTTCCTTCTGGATGACTTCCGGGCGGGAAACACCCAGCTCAAAGCCTTCCCGGCGCATGTTTTCAATCAACACCGACAGGTGCAGCTCACCGCGACCGGAGACCACGAACTTGTCCGGGCTGTCGCCCTGACGAACCCGCAGAGCCACGTTGTGAATCAATTCCTGATCCAGACGCTCGCGGATGTTGCGTGAGGTGACGAACTTGCCTTCCTTACCGGCGAAGGGCGAGTCGTTGACCTGGAAGGTCATGCTGACAGTGGGCTCGTCCACACTCAATGCGGGCAGCGGATCGACATTCTCCGGGCTGCACAGAGTGTCGGAGATATCCAGACCATCAATACCGGTGATACAGACGATGTCGCCGGCGGTGGCGCGCGTGGTTTCCACCCGCTCCAGGCCGTGATAGCCCATCACCTGCAAGACCTTGGCCTTGCGGGTTTTCCCGTCGGGACGAGCCACAATCACCTGCTGGTTGGGCGAGAGGCTGCCGCGGGTAATGCGGCCCACACCGATGACGCCCACATAGCTGTTGTAGTCCAGCGCGGAAACCTGCATCTGGAAATCGCCTTCGATGTCGACATCCGGTGCCTTCACGTTATCGACGATCATCTGGAACAGCGGGGTCATGTCGTCGGCCAGCTCGTCCGGCTCCATGCCCGCCACACCGTTCAGGGCCGAGGCGTAGATGATCGGGAAATCGAGCTGCTCGTCGGTGGCGCCCAGACGGTCAAACAGGTCGAACACCTGGTCCACGGCCCAGTCCGGACGGGCGCCGGGGCGGTCAACCTTGTTCACTACCACAATCGGGTGCAGGCCTTTTTCAAAGGCCTTGCTGGTCACGAAGCGGGTCTGGGGCATGGGGCCGTCGACGGCGTCTACCAGCAGCAGCACCGAGTCCACCATGGACAGTACCCGCTCGACCTCACCGCCGAAGTCGGCGTGTCCGGGGGTGTCCACGATGTTGATGCGGTAGTCATTCCAGCGAATGGCCGTGTTCTTGGCCAGAATGGTAATGCCGCGTTCACGCTCCTGATCGTTGGAATCCATGATCCGCTCGGCGCCTTCGCTGCGTCGGTCCAGGGTGCCGGATTGGGACAGCAGTTTATCGACCAGGGTGGTTTTGCCGTGGTCAACGTGGGCGATAATGGCGATGTTACGCAAATTCTGAATAGCGGATTGGTCTGTCATGAAAACTCTCAGGAGGGAGGACTCTGGAAAAAGGCGGGCATTATACCTGCCAGAAGGCTTCACAGATATGAAAATTGCGGGAAAAGTGCGTAAAAAGACAAAAAAGTCCGTTCAGAGCGGCCCGAAAGGGCCTTACAAACCAAACATTCCCTTCTCTTCCTCGCCCGGCGCGATGAACTGGGTGCCGTCTTTGGCATATTGGAACAGTTCGATGTCCGTTGAGTCGGTGGCGGTAAAGCAGTTGATGAAGGTTTCCAGCGCCACGCCTTCTCGGGTGCGGTTGGGATAGATATCCGCCTCCATGAACACCTTGTACTGATTGTCCCCACGGTCGAGGCGGCTGGAAAACCGGTCCACTCTCAGGTTGGTCAGCCGGCGCCCGAACACCTCCCGGGCGTGAGCCGTACAGACCGCCTCGGCATCCGTCAGCGTTGTATGCCGGTACCGGGCCTCCTCGGCGTCGCGCGAGCCCCACAGCCCTGCGGGAATACCGGTGACGTACAGCGTTGAGCCGACCGAGAGAAATACCAACAGAAAAGCGATGCCCACCAGCGCCCATTTCTGGCCTGCAGATTCATTTCGGGACCGCGCAGCGGGTCGGGACATGCTCTGACTCTCCTGAGGCGGCCCTACTCCGGCCGATAAACACCAATATTGCGATGGCCCGCATCCATCAGGTGGGCCGCGTGCAGCTGACTCATCACCCCTTTTTCGCAGTACAGCAGGTAGCGGCGCTGCGGATCCAGCTTCCCGAACTGACCATTAAGCCTGAAAAACGGAATTTCCAGCAACTGATCTGCAGTCAACGCGAGGGGCTTGAGCCCCGCTTCGTCGGGATGGCGAATATCAATGACCACATCGCCCTCGCCCACCTGCGGCTCAACCGCCACATCCAGTTCCGTTTCACCTGCGTCCACCAAGTGATGTATCGGCGTCTGCGCGCGATCCTCAAGGGCCCGCTCCAACACGGTGAAATCGAAGCGGGCCTCTTCGGACTCCACCCGGTGCAATTTGGCGTTGGTGGTCGGGCGCACCGAAATCACCCCGCAGTACTCCGGCACATTCGCCGAGTAGGTTTCGGTGCCAATATCCCGGGACAACTGGATGATATCCCGCTTGTCCATGGCAATCAGCGGCCGTAGCACCAGGGTATCCGTGGCCCGATCAATGGCGTTCAGATTGGGGATGGTCTGGCTGGACACCTGGGCGACACTTTCACCGGTCACCAGGGCCTTCAGGTCCAGCTCTTCGGCAACCCGGCTGGCGGCGCGCAGCATCATCCGCTTGAGGATCACCCCCATGTAGGCGTTGTCGACCTTTTCCAGAATCTCGGCAACCACCCCTTCGAAGGGCACGGTGACAAACTGAACATTGTGGGAGGCCCCGTACTTCTGCCACAGATAGTAAGACACCTCCTTGACCGCCATCTCGTGGGCATGACCGCCGAGGCTGAAAAAACAGAAGTGGGTGCGCATGCCCCGCTTCATGGTGAGGTAGCTCGCCACAATGGAGTCGAAGCCACCGGACACCAGAGACAGGACGCCATCGTTCTGAGCGCCCAGGGGGTAGCCACCGAGCCCGCGGCGCAAATTCTCCAGCACAAACAGCCACTGGCGCTTGACCTCCAGCCGCACGGTAATGTCCGGGTCGCGCAGTTTGACGCCCGCCGCCTGGGTCTGCTGCAGCAGCCCGCCGCCGACATAGCGCTCGATGTCGGTGGAGCTGAAGTCGTGCTTACCACTGCGCTTGACCCGCACACAGAAGGTCTTGCCCGCCAGAGCCTCGGCCCAGCGGGCCCGGGTTTTGGCCAGAATATCGTCCAGATCCCCCAGAGGGTAGGCCTGCACCAACGCAAAGGCGTCGATACCCGGCGTGCGGGCCAGTACATCGGCCACCTGCCGCGTCAGCCGCTCGTCGGCCCCAGGAGCCTGCACTTCGACCTTTTCCCAATCCCGCTTGACCTGAATATCCTCCGACAGCGGCTGCAAAAGCCGACGCAGGTTGTCGCGCAGCTGCTTGATGAAGCGCTTGCGCACCGGCGGGCTCTTGATAATGATTTCGGGAAAAACCTTGACGATAAAATGCATGAACGCCTACTGTTGAAGAACTTGTCTTGCGGGAAAGGCGCGCATTATAAATCATGCGGCCACCCCAAACAAAAAGATCGGTCGCACCACAATGGTGCGTATTGGCGGTTTCGTGCACTATTTTAGATCACGACAACATCCATCTTGGTGCAGAAACCCCGCTGAACGCCCCGATCTGCCGCTTTTGCGCACGATGGCACACATCTTGCCCCTTTATCGCACACTGGCGCTGGCAAGATCGTCACAATCCGATGTAGCCGCCAGCGTGAAAACACGGTTTAATGCACAGGTTTTCTTATCCGTAGCCCCCGGGCTATTCTCAATTGGAGGCATTCAATGTCTAAAAAAACACTGGACCTGATCAAAGAACACGAAGCGCGTTGGGTCGACATGCGCTTTACCGACACTCGCGGTAAAGAGCAGCACGTCACCATCCCCGCCAAAGATGTGGACGAAGACTTCTTTGAAGACGGCAAGATGTTTGATGGCTCTTCCATCAATGGCTGGAAAGGCATCAACGACTCCGACATGATCCTGATGCCGGACGACGACACCGCCATTATGGACCCCTTCTCTGACAGCCCCACCGTCATTGTGCGCTGCAACATCGTTGAGCCGATGACCATGCAGGGCTATGACCGCGACCCGCGCTCCATCGGTCTGCGCGCTGAAGAGTACCTGAAGTCCACCGGCCTGGGTGACGTTGCCCTGTTTGGTCCGGAGCCCGAATTCTTCGTGTTCGACAGTGTTCAGTGGAACGCCACCATGGGCGGCGCTTTCTACAAGATCAACTCCGAAGAAGCGGCCTGGTCTTCCAGCGAAAGCTATGACGGCGGCAACACCGGTCACCGTCCGGGCGTGAAAGGCGGCTACTTCCCGGTACCTCCGGTCGACTCCCTGAACGACCTGCGTGGCGCCATGTGTGACGCTATGGAAGCCATGGGTCTGGAAATTGAAGTTCACCACCACGAAGTGGCGACTGCCGGCCAGTGTGAAATTGGCGTTGGCGCCAACACCCTGGTGAAGAAAGCGGACGAAGTGCAGATCCTGAAGTACTGCGTACACAACGTGGCGCACGCCTTCGGCCAGACCGCCACCTTCATGCCCAAGCCGCTGATCGGTGACAACGGCTCTGGTATGCACGTGCACCAGTCTTTCTCCAAAGACGGCAAGAACCAGTTCGCTGGCGACGGCTATGCTGGCATGAGCGAAACCGCTCTGTACTACATCGGCGGTATCATCAAGCACGCTCGCGCGCTGAACGCCTTCTGTAACGCCTCTACCAACTCGTACAAGCGTCTGGTACCCGGCTTTGAAGCCCCGGTGATGCTGGCTTACTCCGCCCGCAACCGTTCGGCCTCCATCCGGATTCCGTACGTAAACAGCGACAAGGCCCGTCGTATCGAGACCCGCTTCCCCGACCCGACCGCCAACCCCTACCTGGCGTTCGCGGCTCTGTTGATGGCAGGCCTGGACGGTGTACAGAACAAGATCCACCCCGGCGACCCCGCCGACAAGAACCTGTACGACCTGCCGCCGGAAGAAGGCAAGGCTATCCCGACCGTGGCTTCCAGCCTGGAACAGGCTCTGGACGCTCTGGACGAAGACCGCGACTTCCTGAAGGCCGGTGGTGTGTTCACTGACGACGTGATCGATGCCTTCATCGACCTGAAGCGTGAAGAGATCGAGCGCCTGAACATGACCCCGCACCCGGTTGAGTTCGAGCTGTACTATAGTTGCTAAAACGCCGCGGGCGCTAGCTGCTAACAACCGCTGTAGGCACTAGCTGCCAATTCGCGGTAAAAACCGGCTTTCGAGCCGGTGAATGACCAAAAGCCCGTTCAGGTGACTGAACGGGCTTTTGTTTTTATGGGTCCAAGGAGTAAGCTTTACTGTACCCCGCCACCACAAAGGCCGACACGGGACTCCTTTATGCGATCTGCACTGTTGCTTATCACCCTGATGCTGTTCAGCCTCCTGACAGTGGCCCAACCCATCTACAAAACCGTGGATGAAGAGGGACGGGTCAGCTACTCGGACAAGCCGCCCCGCGGCGTTCAGGAAGACGCCTCCGACGAGCTGCCTCCGGTCAACAACGTCCCCGGGCAGCCAGTCTCACCCCAGCGCCGAGCCACCGCCGACGAGGAAGCCCCCGGCCCGGTGGGCTATTCGATTGAAATCGTCTCCCCCCAGCCCGACAGCAGCGTCCCTCCCGGTCAGCGAGACCTGCCCATAGCCGTTCGGCTGCAACCAGCCCTGCAGCCCGGGCACGCACTGGTCTATTACTTGGACGGCGACCCAGTTGCCGAAACCCGGTCGACCCAGCATATTGTCCGGGAAATCTATCGGGGGACGCATACCGTTCGGGTCGAAATCCTGGATCCCCAAGGCCAGAGCCTGGCAGCGACCGCGCCGATCACCATTCATGTGCACCGCCCCAGCGTCATTCCCCGCGGTGGCAGCTGATCTCGCCTCAACGCACTGTTTGATGGCGCGAACGGCAGAGCTTTGCGCCACAAGCACCAACATGGTGCACACCCCTTCGAACTCGCCTACACTCCTCTCCGGAAGCGCCCAAAAATGGGCCTTTCCGCCGATACGCAGTTGGATTGCTTTTTGCATAGACCAGCCCTGAGGGCGGGCTCCATTTCAGTGCATAGAGCCGCACACCAGCCGCCTTTCTTCAATCAGACCGGGAGTCGATCCGAGAGTGAGTACCGGAGATCTTCACAAGCCGCTGCTGGACAGCCTGAGCACCGCCATCATTCTGGTGGACGGCGAGCTGCGGTTGCGCCATATGAACCCCGCCGCCGAGGCCCTGCTCGCCGTCAGTTGCGAGCGAACCCTTGGCGAGCCGCTTACCCAGTTTTTCTTCGAGTCCAGCGAGACCCCCGGACAGCTCAAATCCGCCGCCGAACAGGCCAACCACTACACCAAGCGCCACGCCGAATGGCAGCTGTTGACCGGCGGCCAGATTACCGTGGACTACACG
This sequence comes from Marinimicrobium sp. UBA4209, assembly GCF_002381585.1. Classification (NCBI taxonomy): domain Bacteria; kingdom Pseudomonadati; phylum Pseudomonadota; class Gammaproteobacteria; order Cellvibrionales; family Cellvibrionaceae; genus Marinimicrobium; species Marinimicrobium sp. UBA4209. Next base: position 12,503 of record NZ_DFTP01000097.1, on the reverse strand, counting down.
GTCACCCCCTTTGGTGAGGCCTCCGGACTGGTCATCGAAATCCAGCCCATCGACCGCCTCCTGCGCATCAGCCGGGAAGAGATGCTGACCTCCTCGCAGGAGACCACCCGCAATCTGGTGCGCGGCATGGCCCACGAGATCAAAAACCCACTGGGCGGCATTCGCGGCGCAGCGCAGTTGCTGGCCCGGGAGCTGCCCGGTAGCGACCTGCAGGAATACACCGGGGTGATCATTGATGAAGCCGACCGGCTGCGCAATCTGGTGGACCGAATGCTCGGCCCGAACCAGTTGCCCCAGCGCCAGTGGCTGAACATTCACGAAGTGCTCGAGCGGGTGGCAACCATCATCAAGGCCGAGAGCAGCGGTTCTGTGACCCTGACCCGGGACTACGATCCCAGCATCCCGGACCTGAATGCCGATAAAGAGCAGCTGATTCAGGCACTGCTCAACATTGCTCGCAATGCCATGCAGGCGCTGCTGGAAAGTGGCACCGAGGCACCGGATATCCGACTGGTCACCCGAATTCAGCGCCGCTACACCATCGGGCGACACCACCACCCGCTGGTGTGCCGCATCGACATTGTCGACAACGGCCCTGGCATTCCCCAGGACATTCTCAAGAACATTTTTTACCCCATGATTTCCGGCCGGGCCGATGGCACCGGACTGGGGCTGACCATTTCGCAGCATTTGATTCACCAGCACCAGGGCCTGATCGAATGCGACAGTGAGCCGGGACAAACCCGCTTTTCGCTCTACCTACCTATGGAAGCTCAACATGCAGAAGTCTAACCGAGTCTGGATAATCGACGACGACCGATCCATTCGCTGGGTGCTTGAAAAAGCCCTGCAGGGTGCCGGCATTGAGGCGCGGGCCTTCGACTCCGGCGACAGCGCCATCAGCCAGTTGGGACGGGATGTGCCCGATGCCATCATCAGCGACATCCGGATGCCCGGTATTGATGGTCTGGCACTGCTCAAAGATCTGCACGCCCAACACCCGGACATTCCGATCATCATCATGACCGCCCACTCCGATTTGGACAGCGCGGTAGCGGCTTACCAGGGCGGCGCCTTTGAATACCTGCCCAAACCCTTTGACGTCGACGAAGCGGTAGCGGTAACCCAGCGGGCACTGGCCCATGCCCAGGAACAGAAAAGCGAAAGCGATGGCAGCGAAGCGGTTGAAGTCAACACCGAAATCATCGGTGAAGCGCCGGCCATGCAGGAAGTTTTCCGGGCCATTGGACGCCTGTCACAATCCAACATCACGGTACTGATCAACGGCCAGTCCGGTACTGGTAAAGAGCTGGTTGCCCACGCACTGCATCGCCACAGCCCCCGCCGGGAAGAACCTTTCATTGCTTTGAATATGGCGGCAATCCCCAAGGACCTGATGGAATCGGAGCTGTTCGGCCACGAAAAAGGCGCATTTACCGGCGCGGCCGCGCAACGTCAGGGCCGCTTTGAGCAGGCCAATGGCGGCACTCTGTTTCTGGACGAAATTGGCGATATGCCCGCCGAAACCCAGACCCGTCTGCTTCGAGTACTGGCCGACGGCGAGTTTTACCGGGTAGGCGGCCACACGCCGGTCAAAGTAGATGTTCGCATCATTGCCGCCACGCACCAGAACCTCGAAAACCTGGTTGCCGACGGTCGTTTTCGTGAAGACCTGTTTCACCGACTTAACGTCATCCGCATTCATATTCCCAAGCTGGCCGACCGCCGGGAAGATATTCCCAAGCTGGCCAAGTTCTTTCTGCAAAAAGCCGCTGGCGAACTGGATGTGGATACCAAGATTCTACTGCCGGAAACGGAAGAGTTTTTCTGCGCCCTCGCCTGGCCCGGCAATGTCCGTCAGTTGGAAAACACTTGCCGGTGGATTACCGTCATGGCGTCCGGGCGTGAAGTGCACATTGAAGATCTGCCGCCGGAACTGCTTCACCACAAGGAAGGCAACGCCCCCGCCGACGATTGGGAAAAGGCGCTGCGCCACTGGGCGGATCAGGCTCTGGCGCGCGGACACCACCAACTGTTGAGTGAAGCGGTACCCACTTTTGAACGGGCACTGATCGAAACCGCCCTGAAGTACACCGCAGGTCGGAAACGCGATGCCGCCAATCTTTTGGGATGGGGACGGAACACCCTGACTCGCAAACTGAAAGAGTTGGATATGGCGGGGGGAGATGATAGCGCTGAGCCCTGAAGCAAAGAGAAAGTCATTCTTACTACAATCAACGCCGTCGGGTGATGCATGGCACCCGACGCTTAATTCACTCTTGTTGCTTTGTCATACTTATGTAAACGGTACGCAATAATTGCCTCGGGTCATCGCAAAAAAGTCGTAACGGTTACACCCGGTTTATCCTCACGCAACCATTGCAAGCAGCTCTGCCTGTGCTAAAATCCACTCCCCCTATAAAAACTCACCCAAGCAAACGTCTCCCAAGAAGACGACCAATCGGCACTGGATTCTGCACCCCGACATTATTTACGGAGTGCGATACCGACACTATGATCAAATAGAGTGAGGCGCGACGCACAAACCGGAAAAGCCAACAGAGCTTACGGAAGACGTCAAAAAAAGCGCCCACTGATGAGAGACGAGAGACCGCAATGAGGAATAACCTCATTGTTATCAACCAAAGGAACAGACCGTGCCACACAATGCATTTTACGCGCAGTCCGGCGGCGTCACCGCTGTGATCAATGCGTCGGCTGCCGGTGTTATCGCCGAAGCCAAAGCCCACCCCGACACCATCGGTACGCTTTACGCTGGCCGAGACGGCATCATTGGCGCACTGACCGAAGAGTTGATCGACATCACCGCCGAGTCCGAGAGCGATCTGGCGGCACTGCTGCACACTCCGTCCGGCGCCTTTGGGTCCTGCCGCTACAAGCTCAAGTCGATAGAGGAACATCGCACCCAATACGAGCGCCTGATTGAGGTCTTCCGGGCCCACGATATTCGTTACTTTTTCTACAACGGTGGCGGCGACTCACAGGATACTGCGCACAAAGTCTCACAGTTGTCCGAAAAGATGGGCTTTCCCATCACCTGCATCGGTGTCCCCAAAACGATGGACAACGATCTGCCGATCACCGACTGCTGCCCGGGCTTTGGCTCCGTCGCAAAGTATACGGCAGTTTCCATCCTCGAGGCCTCCTTCGATGTCGCCTCCATGCAACGCACCTCCACCAAGGTGTTCGTCATGGAAGTCATGGGGCGCCACGCGGGCTGGGTTGCCGCCAGCGCCGGGTTGGCGCGGGACGAGCGGGGCATGGGACCGGACATCATTCTGTTCCCGGAAGTGCAGCTGGATGAATCACGCTTTCTGGAGCAGCTCGACCGGGTCGTTGCCGAGCGCGGCTTCTGCATGATCGTCGTGTCCGAGGGCGCGAAGGATGCAGCGGGTGAGTTTCTCTCCAGCTCCGGCAGCACCGACGCTTTTGGTCATGCCCAACTCGGTGGCGTTGCCCCCGTCATTGTGAACAAAATCAAACAGCATGCGGGTTACAAATGCCACTGGGCAGTCTGCGATTATCTGCAGCGGGCCGCCCGCCATATTGCGTCGAAAACCGATGTGGACCAGGCCTATGAACTCGGTCGCGCTGCCGTGCGGTACGCGGTCAACGGGGACAATGCCGTCATGCCAGTGGTGGTTCGTGAAAGCGATCAGCCTTACCGGTGGCACATCGACAAGGCGCCCCTGTCCGAGGTGGCCAACGTCGAGAAATGTCTACCCACCGACTTCATCAGCGACGACGGCTTTCATATTACCGAGAAAGCCCGTCGATACCTGTCGCCCCTCATCGAGGGAGAGGCCTATCCTCCCTATCAGAACGGTCTGCCCGATTATCGGGTACTGAACAAATCCGTGATTCCCAAAAAGTGTGCGGAATTTTACGATCTTTAATTGAATTGATTTTGACAGGGACACCGATGTTCTTCGGCGAAAGGGGTGAGAGCTTTTGGCCGGAGAAGGTGTCTCTGTCAATTCCCGGGGGAGCCCAACCTGCCATCACCGATGGCCAACACGATAGAGACGCACTCCAGTGCGCGTATCAACCAACTGAGAGACGAAAGACATGAACGATATCACCAAGCTGCTGGGTGAAGAGGCGGACAGCCTGCTCACTCACCGTTGTGAAAAAATCACTCAGGAACAGCTGACGCTTCCCGGTGCCGATTACGTCAGCCAGACCTTTTCCCAGACCGATCGCCCGATTCCGGTGCTTCGTGCCTATCAGCAACTGCTCAATCACGGCCGTCTGGCCGGCACGGGCTATCTGTCGATCCTGCCGGTGGACCAGGGGATTGAACACTCGGGGGGCGCTTCCTTCGCGCCCAACCCGCTGTACTTCGACCCCAAGAACATAGTCGAACTGGCCATTGAGGGCGGCTGTAATGCGGTGGCCTCAACCCTGGGGGCGCTGGGGTCCGTTGCCCGCCGGTACGCCCATCGTATTCCGTTCGTGGTCAAGCTGAACCACAACGATGCCCTGGTCTACCCGACCACTTACGATCAGACGCTGTTCGGGCAGGTCAAGCAGGCTTACGACATGGGAGCCGTTGCCATCGGCGCCACCATCTATTTCGGTTCGGAGAATTCCCGCCGTCAGTTGCAGGAAATCAGCGCCGCGTTCGAACAGGCGCACGAGCTTGGCATGATGACCATTCTCTGGACCTACTTGCGCAACGGTGATTTCAAACAGGATGGGGTTGACTACCATACCGCGGCCGACCTGACCGGTCAGGCCAACCACCTGGGCGTAACCATCAAGGCGGATATCATCAAGCAGAAAATGGCAGAGAACAACGGTGGCTTTAATGCGGTGAAGGTCGGGAAAACCCACCCGAAGGTTTACAGTCATTTATCCAGCGACCACCCGATTGATCTGGTCCGCTACCAGGTGGCCAACTGTTACATGGGTCGGATCGGCCTGATCAACTCCGGCGGCGCATCCACCGGTGCCGGTGATCTCGCTCAGGCGGTGCGCACCTCGGTGATCAACAAACGTGCCGGTGGCATGGGATTGATTTCCGGCCGCAAGGCGTTTCAGCGTCCCATGAACGAAGGGGTGGAACTGCTGAATGCGATTCAGGATGTGTACCTGGACAAGCGCATCACGATCGCCTAACCACGACGCACTCATGACATCAACAAAAACGGCAGGTATGTCCTGCCGTTTTTGTTGGCAGGACGGAGCTACCGCTCCGGCTCCCAATCTCCCAGAATGGTATCAATCCGGTATTGTTTCACTTCAGATTCGGATAAATGCCGCCGCCCCTCATGATCGTGAGCGCCGGGCCCTTCACTGCCATACTCAAAGAAACGGGAATCTTCCGGGGTGAACCACATCCTGGTGCCGTCCGGAGCGGTACCACCCATCTTGTCCCAGCCGGACTGCTTGATATGTGCCGCCATGTAGCAGCCCACAAAAACGGCTTTGCCAATCGCGTCCGGATCGGCATAACGGCCGTCATCGAATGTGGTGGTCGGATGCCAGGGTCGACCCAGCGCGGTCGAGTCATCCGGGACGCCTTCCTCCCGGAGCAGCCGACAGTTGAGAAAGGTAAAACCGAACTCTGACTCGATATCCGTGGAGGGCGCGGTCACATAACCGTGTGTGGCGTGCCTGCTCCCGCGTGCGGTGGTCAGAATATCCGAATCAGTGAACAACGCATTACCCGCGCCGAATATGAAGTCCACGTTACCGGCGATGCGCGACTTGTCGAACCAGGCGCGTTTGCCGTTCATGTACAGCGTGTCCTGATGACCGAGCAGCTGAACATCCCGCGCCAGGATGCGATCACTGCCCTTGTCCAGGTGCAGCGCAACGGCCTGGGTTCCGCTCACCCGATCCGGATGGTCCTTGGCCAGCGCATCGTTGGCCACAAATTCGAAGCGGTTCTCGATACTGAGCGAATGGAACTGCACATCGGTGCTGGTCACACTGACCGTATAGCTGCGGAAGGTACCCAGGTTACTACCGTCACCGTCGTCCCGACCGGCGTAGTCATCGTAGTGAATTCGGGTCTGTTCCATGCCTTCACCCAATAGATGGATAAAGGGCTTGTCGATTCTCAGTTTCTCCCGGTATTCTCCTGCGCGAATCAGAATACGATGGGGGGCGTCGCTCGAATCCGGAGCCGCGTCCAACGCGGCCTGCACCGTCGGGTAGACCGGCAGATCGTCAAACGCGCGTTGCTGTTGATCCACAACGGCGTGTAGGTCTCGACGGGCATCACCACAGCCAACCACCACCATCATGGCCAACAACGCAAAGGCGAACGAAACGAGTCTCATAATGAATATCTCAAAGGGGCTATGGAAAGCCGGCCGGGCGAGCGCCGCCCAGCCTGACAGGGAGGGCAATTACTCGCCAAAGTGTTCGCGAACCGTCACCAGTACGCCTTTATCGTAAAACGACGTCAGCCAGCGAGTGGTGGACTCGACAAACACCGGTTCATTGATGAGGTCCGAGCCGAACACTTCCTTGATCGAAACCACCGCTTTGACCATGGCCGCCGGATCACCTTTTGCCGAATCACACGCCGCTCGCAAGGTATCCGCCAACGGATCGGAAACCTCAATGGGCTGCCCCTTCTCATCAACGCCAGAGACATAGCGAATCCAGGCGGCAACCCCCAGGGTAATGATGTCGATATGACCAGCACCCTGAAGCTGATCCCACAAGGTGTGCAGAAGACGTTGAGGCAGCTTCTGTGAGCCGTCCATCGCAATCTGCCAGGTCCGGTGTTTCAGCGATTTGTTGCGAAACCGGTCGCGCAGCTGGCCTTTATAGAATTCAATATCAAACCCCTCCGGTGCACTGACCGTTTCACCGGCTTCCCGGGCATGATAGGTTTCCACCATCTTCACGAAGGCCGGCTCGGCCATTACCTCGCTGACATAATCAAAGCCGGCGAGGTAACCGGAGTACGCCAGAGTTGAATGAGCACCATTGAGCAGGCGCAACTTGATCTTCTCGAAGATTTCCACCTCGTCGACCAATTGCGCGCCCACCTCTTCCCAAGCGGGGCGACCGTTGACGAAGTTATCCTCAATGACCCACTGAGTGAACGGCTCGGTAAAAACCGTTCCCTCATCGCGCAGGCCCAACAACTCCTCCACGTGCTGACGATCGTCGTCGGTGGTCGCCGGAACAATCCGGTCGATCATGGTGCAGGGGAAGGTGGTATTACTACGAACCCACTGCGCCAGCTCGGGCGAGACCTGCTCGGCAAATTGATGCAGCGCCTTTTCCAACACCTGCCCATTATTGGGCAGGTTATCGCAGCTCAGCGCGGTAAAGCTGGGCACGCCGGCGTCCATTCGCGCTTTCAGTGCCGATACCAGATAACCGATGGCCGAGCGGGGCTTGTTCAGGTTCTCAAGATCATGCTGAATATCCGGGTTTTTCAGGTTGAGGTTGCCGGTGGCCGGATCGTGGCAATACCCTTTTTCAGTGACCGTCATCGAAACAATCTTGATGGCCGGATCGGCCATCACGGCGACCAGCGCCGATGGATCTTCCGGGCCCACCATGACTGCCTTCACGGCGCCGACGATCTGCAGCTTTTCGCTGTCGCTCGAGCGCTCAACGAGCGTGTACAGCCCGTCCTGGGGG
>NZ_DFTP01000097.1:0-4852 GCF_002381585.1 Marinimicrobium sp. UBA4209 | reverse complement strand
GGGGTGCGAGCTGCTCGCGCACCGTTGGCGAGCGAAGGCTGCACCCGATGATGCCCCAATCCCCGCCAAATTGATTCAGGACCGCTTCGGTATAAAAAGCCTGGTGGGCCCGATGAAAGGCCCCAATGCCCAGGTGGACAATACCGGCTTTCAGCGCCGAGCGATCATAGTTCGGGGTGCTCACGGAAGCGGGCACCTGCCCCAAAGTTTCATTGTTTAAACGTTTCATAACATCACTCTTTCTTTTGGTTGATAGGCAATTGTGAGTCAGGCTCTTCGCCGCTCTATGGCAGCGTTGTCAATCGTACTCACATTGGCAATCTCTCCCACTCGATGGTATATTTTCTGTTCACTGTCCTGCAATTGCCGCCATGGCATTCATGCCCCGTAGCGCGCGGCATAACCATTACAACATCAACGATCAACCAACAGGCATCCTCTTTATGGCACGTATAGCAGCAATTGGCGAAGTTATGGTGGAGCTTTCGCCTTATCCTACCGCGCAGGAGGAGACCCGCGAAATCATGGCGCTCTCCTACGCGGGCGACACCTACAATACCTCCGTCTACATGTCCCGCCTGGGGCTGGAAACCCACTATGTCACTCGCCTCGGGGATGATCCCTACAGTGAGCAGATCATCCAGCGGATGCACGACGAGGGTATCGGCACTGATATGATCGAACGGGCTGCCGGTCGTTCACCCGGGCTGTACATCATCCGTAACACCCCCGATGGCGAGCGGGAATTTTTCTACTGGCGCCGCGAAGCGCCCGCGCGCGAACTGTTTTCCGAGCCCAACGAAAGCGTGCGTCTGTACAACCAGCTGCAGGAGTTCAACGCGGTCTACCTGAGCGGCATCACGCTCGCCATCATGACCGATACCGCCCGGCAAAGCCTGTTCGATGCCCTCGCCAAACTGCGCGGCAAAGGGGTAAAAGTCATTTTCGACAGCAACTATCGCCCCCGCCTGTGGAACACCGCCAAGGACGCCCAGAACGCCATGCAGGCCATGCTCAAGCACACCGATATCGCCCTGCTGACGCTTGATGATGAGCAGCTGCTGTGGGGCGACGATTCCATCGAGGGCTGCAAAAAGCGTTATCAGGCGCTGTCCGAGCTGGTACTGAAGCGTGGCGCCGAGGAAACCGTGCTGATCGTAGATGGCGAAGAGCAACGGGTCCCGGTGCCCAAAGTCGATAACGTGATCGACACAACCGGTGCCGGCGACACCTTCAACGCTGGCTACCTGGCCGCGCGACTGGACGGCGCCTCGGCAGAGGCAGCCGCTGCAAACGGCACCCGTTGTGCACGAGTGGTCATCCAGCACCGGGGCGGCGTAATCGAGAAAACCCTGTTTGAAGCCGGTATCAACGGCTGACACCTCACAGGCGGCGCGCCCAGGCGCCGCCTTTTTTACGACTGGGCTACACCCCTGCCACTACAGCATCGGCACGCCCCGTTTACACAGCTGAATACTGAAACCAAACGGATCGCGCATCATCACCAGGTGCGAGCCATCCTGAGGCTTCACTTCCTCAACAAACGTCGCTCCCACTTTCTCGAGTTCCGCCCGCTTCGCGTCCGGGTTTTCGCACACAAACGCAAGATGCAGAATCAGTGGGTTCATATCCGCGTAGGGCGGGACTTCATCCGGCGGATTGTTGTAAATTTCAATCATGACCTGGCCGCTGGAATCTTTCAGAAAGTGGGTACGGGGCCCACCCTCCATCTTCCGTGCAACGGTCATCCCCAGATTGGCGGTATACCACTCGGCCACCGCCTCCGGGTCAGCCACATTGTAGGCAAAGTGTTCAATTTTCATCGTATTCTATCGCTCCAGGTTACTCGTACAGTCCGAACAGACGCGGCAAGGCTTCACTGAAAGCCGGCACGTAAGTGACCAGCAACAGGACAACAAACATCGCGGCATAGAGCGGCAGCAGGGGCTTGAACATTTTGCTGATGGTGGTTTTGGCAATCCCGCAGCCGACAAAGAGCACACTCCCTACCGGCGGCGTACACAACCCGATACACAGGTTCAACACAATCATGATACCGAAGTGCAGCGGCGACATGCCCAGCTCGGTGACCACCGGGAGGAAGATCGGGGTAAAGATCAGGACCGCCGGTGTCATGTCCATGAAAATACCGACAATCAACAGAATCAGGTTGATGGTCAGCAGAATGATGTAGGGGTTATCACTCAGCGCAATCAGGGCATCGCTGATGGTCTGCGGGATATTCTCATAGGACATCACCCAGGACATGGCGGTGGAGGTGCCGATCAACAACATCACAATCGCGGTGGTCTCAACCGACTTGACCAGAATCTGCGGCAATTGGTTTATCTTGACCTCCCGGTAGATGAACACCGATAGCGCCAGAGCGTAGAGCACCGCGATCACACTGGCCTCGGTGGCGGTAAAGAAACCCGCCACAATACCGCCGATAACGATGATGATCAGCAGTAGGCTCGGGATGGCATCAATGGTTTTACGCACCGCTTCGCGAAACGGAATGCGATCGCCTACCGGGTACCCTTTCATCTTGGCCCAGATACCGCAGACCGCCATCAACCCGGCCATCAACAGCAGGCCCGGAATGTAGCCGGCAATAAACAGCGCGGCAATGGAAACACCACCGCTGGCCAACGAGTAAACGATCAACACGTTGCTCGGCGGAATCAGCAGGCCGGTCGTGGAGGCCGTAACCGTGACCGCACCACTAAAACCCCGATCGTAACCTTCTTTGGTCATGGCCGGGACCATAAAACCACCGACCGCTGAAGTGGCCGCCACGGCGGAGCCGGAAATGGCCCCAAACAGGGTACAACTGATCACGTTCACAAACGCCAGGCCGCCGGGCAGCATGCCAAAAAACACCTTGGCAAATTCAATCAGACGGTGCGCAATCCCGCCCTGACCCATCAGAATGCCCGACAGAATGAAGAACGGAATGGCGAGCAGAGCAAAACTGTTGATGCCCCCCGCCATGCGCTGCGCCAGGGTCATGACCGCCGGCGTAAAATCAATAGTGAACAGCATCGTCAGCAAAGTGGAAATGCCGATACTGATAGCGATGGGGACGTTGAGGAACAGCAACACAACGAAGCTGAGCACCAACACGACAATTGACAGTTCCATAGGGGTTCGCCTCTCTTATTCGTTCTATCTAGCAGCGTTAGTCGATGGGCAGGTCTTCACTGGCACCCGGAATTTCGCGCAATCGAATATGATCAATGGCGAACAGACAAATCAGTATTCCACTGATGGGGACGACGCTGTAGATATACCCCATGGGAATCTGCAGCGCTGGCGACAGTTGATTCAGGTCCAGCGTCAACATCATCAGTTTGAAACCGCCGACCACCATCACGCTCGCGGCAAACGCGAAACACAGCACGTTGATCAGAATTTCGGTTTTTACCTGAGCTTGGCGAGATAGACTGGAAGTGACAATATCCAGCCCTAGGTGTGCTCGCACACGAAATGCGTAGGCGGCCCCTAGCAGCCCGATCCAGACCAAGAGGAAACGGGCCAGCTCCTCGGTCACCGAGCTGGGCTCGGACAGAATAAAGCGGGTGACAACCTGCCAGGTGACATCGATCACCATTACGGCCATCAATACCATCAACACCCAGGCGAGGGCGCGATCAATTACTCTCATTACACTGTTCATGGCTCTCGTCTCCGCGCTCACATGGATTTGATCTGCTGCAGAAGCTCGTACACGGGCTCACCGCGCAGTTCTTCATGCATGGGCTCAACACGTTCCATAAAGGGTGTCTTGTCCGGATAAACCACTTCCACACCGGCTCTTTGCACCTCTTCCAGCGCGTGCTCGGTCGCTTCGGCCCATAGTTGTTTCTGGTAGGTCACCGACTCATCCATGGCCTGCTGCAGCCAGGCCTGCTGTTGTTCATCCAGAGAGTTCCAGACGTAGTTACTGATCAGGACCACGTCCGGTACATAGGTGTGCTCATTGAGCGAGTAGAACTTCGCCACTTCGTAGTGCTTGGAGATGAAAAAGCTCGGCGGGTTGTTCTCGGCACCGTCCACGACACCCTGGGAGAGGGCGGTATAGAGCTCACCCCAGGAAACCGGAGTTGGAGAGCCGCCCAGGGAGCGGACCATTGCCATGGAGGTCTGACTCTCCTGAACCCGGATTTTCATCCCGGCCAGGTCTTCAGGCGTTTCGACCTGTTTGTTGACGGTGTAAAAGCTGCGGCTACCGGCATCGTAGTAACCCAGCCCCCGCAATCCGACATCCGCACCTGACTGGAGCATTTTGATACCGGCATCGCTGTCGAGAAAATTCCAGAAGTGTTCGTGATCCCGGAATACATAGGGCAAGCTGAACACTTTCATTTCCGGCACGAAGCTTTCCATTGGGCTGGCGGACACTTTGGTCATGGCCAGGCTGCCAATCTGGAGCAGTTCAATCAGTTCCCGTTCGGAGCCGAGCTGGCCATTGGAGTAGACTTCCAATTGAACGCTACCGTCCGACAGTTCATGCAACCGGTCGGCCATGTGAACCATGGCTTTGTGCACGGGCGTGCTTCGATCGAGGTCATGCCCCATTTTCATGTAGACGGTGTCGTCCACTACGGTGTCGCACCCGGCCAGGCCGATGGTTACCGCAATGCAGCCGAGCACTCGCCGCCAGGTGGTTGGTTGGTTTGATTGCATAGTGACCTTCTCTCTTATTGTCGAGCTGACCATGATACAGGGCAGCCTACCCTCTCTCAATTAAACCTTGTTTGTCAGTCCTGAACTGATGTGCTTTGAACTTCTTTGCTTTCGACTTGGGTGGCTCGAATCCGGGCTGCCATGGGGTACACCGTTTCGGGAC
>NZ_DFTP01000085.1:13955-44795 GCF_002381585.1 Marinimicrobium sp. UBA4209 | reverse complement strand
GCCGAAGGCCGCATCCGCCGTAAAGAATGTCCCTCGAAACTGAATGACTGGACCCACAACCAAATGCTGATTATCCCCGCCATTGATTTGAAAGACGGCCAATGCGTACGACTGCGCCAGGGCCTGATGGACGACTCCACCGTATTCTCTGACGACCCGGTCGCCATGGCCAAACGCTGGGTTGCCGCCGGTTGCCGCCGGTTGCACCTGGTGGACCTGAACGGCGCCTTTGAGGGCAAACCGGTCAACGGCGAGGTGGTGACGGCCATCGCCCGAGCCTACCCGGACCTGCCGATCCAGATCGGCGGCGGTATCCGCAGCGCCGAGACGATCGAGCATTACCTGCAGGCGGGCGTCCAGTATGTGATTATCGGCACCAAGGCGGTGAAGGAACCGGAGTTTGTGACCGAGATGTGCCGCCGTTTTCCGGGGCATATCATTGTCGGTCTGGATGCCAAAGACGGTCTGGTGGCGACGGATGGTTGGGCCGAGGTGTCTGAGGTGAAGGCGACGGATCTGGCGAAGCGTTTTGAGAAAGATGGCGTCAGTGCGATTGTCTACACGGATATTGCCCGCGACGGTATGATGCAGGGCGTGAATGTGGAGCAGACGCTGGCGATGGCGAACGCTTCGAGCATTCCGGTGATCGCCTCTGGCGGTATTACCAATATGGATGATATCAAGGCGTTGCGTCAGGTATCCGATCAGGGCATTACCGGAGCGATTACCGGCCGGGCGATTTATGAAGGCTCGCTGGATGTGGCTGAAGCCCAGGCTTATTGTGATTCGGCTGGGTCCTAATCGTAACGTCCGACTTGGTGCTTGTCAGGTCGTCCGGGCGGAGGCAGGGTAAACCCTTCGGAGACCCGCCGTGAACCCATCCATGGGGGCTTCTCGTCGACATCCATGTCTCCGAGAGTCTCCGAAGGGTTTACCCCGCCTCCGCCCTCAGTGCCAACCTGTGCGCTATTGCCACTTGGCATGCTCCCAAAAAGAATTGCTTTTAGAGGCTATACGAAGCTCGTAATTGCGTAGGGCGGATAAGCCAACGGCGCATCCGCCGCCAAGCCCAAAAAGACACTAAACCAACTGCAGGCCGAACTGCAGTTCCTACGACCGCACTGAGGGCCGATGTCAGGTAGCCCTTTCCAAGACCCTCAACCGAGGGACTCGCGTTGTGGAGCGTACAGGGATGTATTCACAGCGTGTCTTGGAAAGGGCTACCTGATAGCGGCCCGGACGTGATGCATTGATGTCAGTGCTACAAGGTTCATTTAAAGGTTCGATATGGCTCTAGCAAAACGCATCATCCCCTGTCTCGACGTCGATAATGGCCGTGTGGTCAAAGGCGTTCAGTTTGTTGATATCCGTGATGCCGGTGACCCGGTGGAAGTGGCCAAGCGCTACAACGAACAGGGCGCGGATGAGATTACCTTTCTGGATATTACCGCCAGCCACGAAGGGCGGGATACCACCGTGCACACCGTCGAGCGCATGGCCGCCGAGGTGTTCATCCCGCTGACCGTGGGTGGGGGTATTCGCAAGATTGAAGACATCCGGCGCATGCTCAATGCCGGGGCCGACAAGGTGGGCATCAACTCCGCGGCCGTGTCCGATCCGGAGTTTGTCAAAGCGGCGGCGGAGCGCTTTGGGTCGCAGTGTATTGTGGTCGCCATCGACGCCAAGCAGGTCAGCGGTGAGGGCGAGGCGCCCCGGTGGGAGATTTTTACCCACGGCGGTCGCAAGCCTACCGGGATTGATGCGGTTCAGTGGGCGCGCAAGATGGCCGATTACGGTGCGGGAGAAATACTGCTCACCAGTATGGATCGCGACGGTACCAAGAATGGCTTTGATCTGAAACTGACCCGGGCCATCAGCGACGCGGTGTCGATACCGGTCATCGCCTCCGGTGGAGTGGGGAATCTTCAGCACCTGGCGGATGGGGTTCTGGAAGGGGGGGGCGATGCGGTATTGGCGGCCAGTATCTTCCACTTTGGGGAGTACAGCATCCCCGAAGCCAAGGCCTATATGCGCGAACGCGGCATTGAGATGCGCTAGCTCTCAATGCCGCGTTCGCGGTTTGATATCCGTAGGGTGAACGCTGGTCAGGCGGCCCGGTAACTCTCTAAGGCTTCTTTCACCTTGGGCTCGGCGGCGCAGATGAAGTCGATGAATTCGCCGACTCCGATTTCCGCATCCTCCCGGCTGTCGAAAGGGCCTATGTCCACGCCCTCCCGGGTGGTGTAATACCAGTAGCCGTCTTTTTCCAGAAAACGTCCGCTCCGCTTGGGGACGCTGCCGTGTTCTCCTGCTCTGTTCTCGCTCATAATCTTAACCTGCTTGGTTGATCGCTTTTCCCCGGGATCGGGGTGAATTCCCTGATCGAAGTGCGGTGTCTGCGCCGGTAACACCCGCTACGCAACCGCTTCCTGTCTTTATAGAGCAATATTAATTTAATAGCAAATGTTGACTCAGGCGATACGGGCGCCGTTCGGTGACCAGTGGGCTGAGTTTTTCTGTGGCCGCGTCGGGTCCGCCTGCCATCGATTGCGAGCCCACTGGGGGGCGCCAAAGGCTGAGAGGGGGGGCCAGGCAACTGCGTCCGACAATCGACAGGGGGGCCTCGGGCCGCTCCAGAAGCACCGATATGGGTACCAGGTTGACGCCAGCGTCGGCCAACAGGGGAGTGATTTGCTCCAGTACCATCAACGTCTCGGGGTAGGGGTGACCGATGGCAAGGGCGTAGCCACGGGTACGGGCCAGCTCGATGGCCTGTTTGAGCTGGCGCATTACGCTTTCTACCGAACGTTCATGGTCGAGGAAAACATCCCGCTTGAGGGTGGGAATCCGGTAGCGTCGGGCGGTTTCCCAGGCCTGGCTGTCCGCCGTGGTGCGGCTGTCGATAAAGTAATAGCCATGTTCGCCCAAGTACTGCATCAGCCAGCCCATCGGCTCGCTTTCCTGGGTCAGTTGGCTGCCCATGTGGTTGTTGAGGCCGCGGGCTTCAGGGATGCTCCTCAGGTTGTCCTCGAGGGTGCGGATGAAGTCCCTGTGGCTCATGCCTGAGGCCAGCGCTCCGGCATCCAGTGGCAGGTTGCGAATGTTGCTCATGGGGTTGTGCAGCATGATTTCCTTCCCCATTGCCGCCCCCTCGCGGGCCAGTCTTGAGCCGTGGGGTGCGTGCGGCAATACGGCAAAGGTGAAATTGCCGGGCAGGTTCAGGCTGCGCTTTCCCAGAGCGGCGCTGTAGCCGATATCATCAATGATGATCGCCAGTTGCCCGGCCTGACTCAGGGACGCTCCCAGCAGCAGAACGGCGACCAGGGTAAGGCGCAGCAACGGCAGGAGCATCCGGGTTTACTCCGCTCCCGACTCGTGCTCGGGCGCATTGTCGCTGTCGGACAGCGGGGGCAGGCGCTGGGCTAGATTGGCCTTCTGACGCTGCTGAAAAATATGCAGCCCCTTGAGCATATTGATGGCTTCGTGGAGTTGGTTGTCGCCGATATCATCATCGCGGGCCTCTCGCTCGGATTTCCGGGTGCGGGTATTGCTCTCTTCCCCGCCGTTGGCATTGCCCAGGTGGCCGGCGAGATCTGCCTCGGTGGAGCGGACACCGGTGCGCAGGGCGGTGACCCGGGCGCGCTCGACCGTGACGTCGGGCACGATGCCCTGAGCCTGGATGGAGCGACCGTTCGGAGTGTAGTAGAGCGCCGTGGTGAGCTTGACCGCCCGGGTTTCAGAGATGGGAACCACCGTCTGTACCGAGCCTTTGCCGAAGCTGCGGGTCCCCAGGACCACGGCGCGACCGTGATCTTGCAGGGCACCAGCCACAATTTCAGACGCCGAGGCGGAGCCGTCGTTGATCAGTACCACAATAGGCAGGTCTTCGGCCACTTCGCCCTCATTCGCGTAGTAGCGCATATCGCTGTTCTCGGTACGCCCCTCGGTGTAAACCACCAGCCCTTCATTCAGAAAGGCATCGGCGACCTCCACCGACGTCTGCAGCACGCCCCCGGGGTTGTTGCGCAGATCGAGCACAATGCCGCGTATATCGTCGTGCTCCGCGCGCAGGTCTTCCAGCGCGTCAATCATGTCCTGGCCAGTACTGACCTGGAACTGGGCGATTCGAATGTACGCGTAGTGGTCATCTTCAACCCGCACGCGCACACTCCTGACCTTGATGATGTCCCGGGTCAGGGTGACCTCAAAAGGCTGGTCGATGCCCTCCCGCACCACGGTCAACGTCAGGTCGCTGCCTTTGGGGCCGCGCATTTTCTCCACGGCTTCGTTTAGACTCAGGCCTTTGACCGGTTGGTCATCCAGGCGAATGATCAGATCGCCCGGCTCGATGCCGGCCTTCTGGGCGGGGGTGTCATCAATCGGTGCGATCACCTTGACGAAGCCATCTTCCATCCCGACTTCGATCCCGATGCCACCAAACTCACCCGAGGTGTTTTCCTGTAGATCTTCGAAGGACTTTTCATCCAGATAGGCCGAGTGTGGGTCCAGCTCGGCGATCATACCCTTGATCGCGTACTCCAACAGCTCGGCGTCCGACAGCTCCTCCACATAACCATTGCGAATATGGTCGTAGACCCGGGTGAAGGTGCGGAGCTCCTCGAGCGGCAGCAGGCCCTGCTCTTCGGGCGTGGCGGTGTCTGTCACGGACTGGGCCAGCGCCAGCGGTGATAGGGTGGCGAACAGTACCGCCAGGGCAGCCTGTTTGAAATTAGCGTACAGCATCCGGTTCTCCTGACTTGAGGGTCCGGTGTGGATCGGTTCCCGCGAGCGTGGCCGTGGGGATGACAATATGACAATCAGTATGGCGCATAATTCACTATAGCCGGTATCCCGGATGAGGCGATCAAGCCTGCGCCAGCCAGGGCATGGGGTTGGTGGGTTTGCCCCGGTGTCGAATCTCGAAATACAGGCCGGCCTGAATCTGGCCGCCCGTGTTGCCAACGCTGGCAATGGTCTCCCCCGCGCTGACCCACTCGCCGGTCTCTTTGTACAGGCTTTGATTGTGGGCGTACAGGCTCATATAGCCCTCGCCATGGTCCACAATCAACAGGAGTCCGTGGCCCCGGAAGTAATCGGAAAATACCACGCGGCCATGGTGCACGGCCAGTACCGGCTCTCCCTCGCTGGCACCAATGACAATGCCGTTGCGGGTGATCTGACCGTCCAGCTGAGCGCTGCCAAAACGGTGTCGCAGAGACCCCTGGGCCGGCCAGGGGAGGCGACCTTTGCGCTGGCTGAACGGGGTATCGCCACCGGGCAGTTCCAGGTCGGCGACGGCGGCGACCATTTCGTCCAGCAGCGACTGGAGCCGCTCCCGGTCCTTCTGCAGGTCCGCCAGCTCCTGATCGGTGGAGCGGATGCGCTGATTCAGGGCGGCCAGGGTCTGGCGGCGGCTTTCCTGGCGCTCGGCCAGACGTTCGTGTTGTGCTTTCAGTTGGTCCCGGTTGCGGGCCAGCTCAGCCGTTTTCTGGACAATGCGGGGCTCGATGCGATCCAGCTCGGCGAGCGTCTCCAGGTAGCGCTCGATTTTATCGGTGCGTGCTTCCAGCCAGTAATCGTAATAGCGCAACAGGCGCGATACGCGCTGGGGACTCTCCTGGTTGAGCAGCAACTTGATCTGGCTCTGTCGGCCCAGGGCGTAGGCGGCCTGGACCTGTTCGGCAACGGCCTGCTGCTGAGCCTGTCGGGACTGATCCAGCTCGTTGCGCTCCTGCTTCAGGCTCTGCAGGTCGCTGTTCTGTTGCTCAAGGTCGGACTCGATGCGCTCAATTTTTTTGAGCAGCTCGCCAATATCGGATTCCGAGGATTCGAGCTGTTCCTTGAGTTCATCCCGGGAGCCCTGGGTTTTCTTCAGCTCCTGTTGCAACTGCTCAATGGTCTTCTGAAGCTCCTGCATTCGCGCTTCATAGTCTGCCTGGTCATTGGCCTGAGCAGCGCCGCTCAGGATCAGGCACAGGCAGAGCAGGTACTTTCCGAGGCCTTGGACACGCGCAGCGATCATCATGGGGGGGGAACCTTGCCGTCGATGGGGCGACCGGGAGGTCGCCCCATCTGTGGATTACTCGCTCAGGGTGACCAGGTTGCGACCGGTCATTTCCTTGGGTTGGGGTAGGCCCATCAGGTGCAGCATGGTGGGTGCCAGGTCGGCCAGGGAGCCGCCTTCGGCGATGCTGCCTTTGCGCGAGCTGACGTAGATCAGAGGCACCGGCAGGGTGGAGTGCTGGGTGCTGACCTGGCCGGACTCGGGGTCGTACATTTCCTCGACGTTGCCGTGGTCAGCGGTCACCAGCGCTTCGCCTCCCGCTTTCAGAGTGGCGTCGAGCACCCGTCCCAGGCACTCATCCACGGCTTCAACGGATTTGACCGCCGCTTCGAAGATGCCCGAGTGGCCCACCATGTCGCCGTTGGCGTAGTTGCAGATGATGGCGTCGTACTTCCCGGACTCGATGGCTTCGACCAGTTTGTCGGTCACCTCCGGAGCGCTCATTTCGGGCTGCAGGTCGTAGGTGGCCACTTTCGGCGAGGGCACCAGAATGCGATCCTCGCCTTCAAACTCGGACTCGGTGCCGCCGTTGAAGAAGAAGGTCACGTGGGCGTATTTCTCGGTTTCGGCAATGCGCAGCTGGGTTTTGCCCTGCTTGGCCAGGTAGTCGCCAAAGGAGTTCACCAACTCCTGGGGCGGGAAGGCGCAGTTGGCCTTGATGTCCGAGGCGTACTCGGTGGTCATCACGAAGTCGGCCAGCTTGGGCTCGCACTGACGCTTGAAGCCGTCGAAATCGCTTTCGATCAGGGCGCGGGTGATCTGGCGGGCCCGGTCGGGACGGAAGTTCATGAAGATGGCAACATCGCCGTCCTAAATTGTCACCGGCTCCTGGCCGTCACCGGCAATCACGGTCGCCTTGACGAACTCGTCGTTTTCATCACGCTCATAAGCGGCGGCCAGGCCTTCAACGGCGGTCTTGGCGGTAAATTCGCCGGTGCCGCAGGCCATGGCGTTGTAGGCTTTCTCGACCCGATCCCAGTTGTTGTCCCGGTCCATGGCGAAGTAGCGCCCGACAATGCTGGCAACCCGGCCAACGCCCAGCTCGGCGAACTGCTTTTCGGCCTTCTCGAGAGAGGCCTTTGCGCTGCGCGGGGCGGTGTCGCGGCCGTCCAGGAAGGCGTGCAGGTACACTTCCTTGGCGCCGCGTTTGGCGGCGGCGTCCACCATGGCAAAAATGTGGTCTTCGTGACTGTGAACGCCCCCTTCGGACAGCAGGCCGAACACGTGCACGGCCTTGCCGGCGTCTTTTGCTGTGTCGATGGCCGCGGCGTAGGCCGGGTTCTCGGCGAACTCGCCGTCTTCGATTGCTTTATTGATGCGGGTGAAATTCTGGTAGACCACTCGGCCGGCACCAATGGTGGTGTGGCCCACTTCACTGTTGCCCATCTGGCCTTCCGGCAGGCCCACCGCCATCCCGGAGGTGGCGATCAGGCTGTGCGGAGCCTCTTTCCAGAGGCGGTCCAGAACCGGGGTGTTGGCACTGTACACAGCGTTGTGCTCGGTCTTTTCCGAGTAGCCAACGCCATCCAGAACGATCAATACGGTGGGCTTTTTGGCAGCAGTCTGGTTAGCGGTCATAGTTACGGTCACTTCTCTGAGTCGCTGAATGAAGGTCGAATGGAATGGCCATCGCCAGTACCCGGCGGGTCGCTATCGGGTACAAAGGGCCCATTCTAACGCGTTACCCGTGGTAACTCTACGTCAGCCGCTGAGAAAAGGACGTCTGATGGTGTATACTGCGGCGCGCTCCGCCTCGGGTAAACCGTGCGCGGATTCTCCCCGATTCGAGTTGAGGAAGGCGAAGACGTGGAATTTTTTGTATTTGTCAGTCAAGAATGGCTTCTGATCACCACGCTGGCGGTGTTGATGCTGGTGTACGCCATGCGCGAGCGCATCAAGAATGGCAAGCCCATTCCCGCGTTTGAGGTGACCCGCCTGCTCAACAACGAGGAGGCGGTGCTGCTGGATGTGCGCGAGGCGTCGGAGTTCAAAGCCGGCCATATTTCCGGCGCGCTGAACCTGCCCTACAAAAAAGTGACGGCAGAGGCAGAGCAGCTACTGGCGCCGCACCGGGACAAGATCATCGTGGTGGCGGACAAGCTCGGTCAGCACGCGGGGGCGGCCGGCCGCACCCTGGGGCAGAAAGGCTTTGATGTACGCCGTCTGGCCGGCGGTATTACCGAGTGGCAGAACCAGGGTATGCCCCTGGTGAAAGGCTGATCCGCAGGAGGTTAGAATGGCGAAAGTAGTGATGTACACCACGGCGGTATGCCCGTTTTGTGTCAATGCCAAGCACTTGCTGGAAGGTAAAGGGGTGGCATTTGAAGAGATTCGGGTGGACCGGGACCCGTCCCTGCGTAAAAAGATGATGGCTGACAGTGGTCAGCGCACGGTGCCTCAGATCTGGATTGGTGACACCCATGTGGGTGGCTTTACGGACCTGTGGGCATTGGACAAAAGCGGCAAGCTGGATGACATGCTGGGCTGAGCGCTCACCGACAGCGGCCGATTCAGGGCTAATTGATTGAACCAACGGAAACCTAATTATGGCAGATGAAAACACCACTCAGGAAAACGGCGCTGGCGCCACTCAGGAAGCGCCGCGCGGTCTTCAGATCAAGCGGATCTACCTGAAGGATTTGTCCTTTGAAACGCCCATGGGCGTTGAATCCTTCAACCGTGCCTGGAAACCGAAAATTGATCAGGAGCTGAACGTTCAGGTCAACAACCTGGATGAAAACCACTACGAAGTGGTGCTGCTGATGACCATCACCGCCACGATGGATGACAAGGTGGTGTTTCTGGTGGAAGTGAAGCAGGCTGGCCTGTTCGCGATTCAGGGGCTGGAGAAAGCCCAGTTGAGCCAGGTGATCAACACCACCTGCCCCCAGATCCTGTTCCCCTACACGCGCGAAGTGATTGACTCCACGCTGTCCCGCGGCGGTTTCCCGCCCCTGATGCTGCCTCCGATCAACTTCGATGCGGTATTCGCCCAGGCGGTACAGCAGGTTCGCAAGCAGGGCGAGTCCTCGCAGCCGGCTGACGCCTGAGTCAGCCCCTGAGACAGAGTCAGTCCTGAAGCCAGGTGTACACCTCGTTTTCTGAGGGTGCCTGGCCCGGTGTCACCGCATAGTGTTCACCGTGCAGTGAGGTGGCGCCCTCCAGGCGCACCTCGCTGGTTTGAGGGTGAACCTTTTCCACCCTCAGATGAACGCCGCTCTCCAGGCGGTGCGCGCTGTACTGCCGATACTCCCCCGGAATGGGCCGCAGGCTGATCCGGTGCAGAGGCAGTCGGTCCCCCACTTGTAACCCCTGGACGTGTCCGGCATGTAGCAGTGTGGTTGCGCCCGAACGGGGTGGGTCCAGGCGCGCCACCAGAGGCTGGCAGCGAATCACTTCGTTCAGCGCCCGGCCCGCCTCGGCCAACACCGCTTCAATCTTCTGGCCGTAGTCGGTCTCCCAGAACGCCGGGGTCCCGAATCGGGCGCGCTCCGGGCGTCTGGGGTTCCATATTCCCGCCAAACGGTAGCTCCGCGTGTGTAATCGCTGTCCCGTATGGCCATCGTGTAAATTCAGCTGTAGAACAAAATCCCGTTGCCGGGTGTCCCATTCTGGCTTCAGGCGCAGGGTGCTGACGGCGGCGTTGCGGGCGCGGGTCACCAAGCCGGGGTTGAGCGCATCCCCGGGGCGGGCCATGCCCAGGTCATGGAGTGTGCCGCTGAGCACCAGTTGCGTGCCATGCTCCCGGGCCAACTGGCGAATGGGCTGGCCCGAATTGGCGGACGGTTCCGGCAGGCTCTGCCCGATCAGTTGGTACTGAAACAGCTGGTTGCCCCGGGCCAGGTGTTCTCCCAGGCGCTCAGCCAGAGCCTGCTCGGCGCCCGAGAGGCCGCCTGCGTTAGCTTCGGCCCGCTCCCGGCGGGGGAAGGCGGTGATCAGCAATGACTTACGGTACTCCCTTGCTCCGTGGGGGCAGGCCAAGGCGGCGGCCGAGGTTTCCGCCCGGGGGGCGCCGGTGCTCGCTGAAGCCGTGGCCGCCGGGTGCGGGGCGCCTGGGTCCGATCCCGAGACCGGTTCGTACTGTGCGGTATGCTGGCCGTGGGTGCCCTGAGGGTGGCTGCCAAAATGTGGTTGGCTGGGGCCGGCGGTGGCGTCACCCATGAGGGCGGCGGCCATCAGTAGCAGCAGGGCGTTGCGCGCAGGGGCCAGTGGCAATGGTAGTCGGCTGTACTTGGTCACCGGGTCGCTCCGCTGGTGGTCAATACCGGGGAAATGTTTTAGGGTTTCGTATTGGGTTGTCGGCCTGAACAGCAACATCTTGAGGAGTGGGGAACGGAATATGGGCAATGGCAGAGGCCGGTGGTGGTTGGGCGTGACCGGAGTGTTGATCGGTACCCTGCTGATCGGGTGCAGTAGCGGTGGGCGCCATTACGGGGGCCTGAAAGAGACGCTGTCGATTGATCTGCGGCCCAACAACAGCAAACTGTTTGTGTATCAACTGGATGTGCCGGATGCCCGTCAGCGGCCACTGGTGCAGGTGTACCGGTCCCCCAAGGATGTGACCGAGCATCGTCGTCGGGAGCCTTTGGGCAGCCGCGAGTACCGGCAGTTGCGCAGCGACGCCGAGCGGGCCGTGACGCTCACCGGGTACTGCCGGGAGGGCTTTCTGGAGTTGGACTATCGTCTGTCCCGGGCCGAGATGTGGCTGCGGGGAGAGTGTCGTGAGGGCGCTACCGAACAAGACCGGAGCCGCTTTGCCGAAAGATCCCAACTGCCTATTCCACAGCCGGAGTGATCGTGTCCGGTCGTGGTCTCGCGTAGAATGGCGAGCGCCGCCACTTCCGGCGGTCGATCGTCATTGGAGAACGACCCGTGTCATTGCCCCCCTTGCAGCTCAAGAAAAATACCGACCGTCGCCTCAAACGCGGCCACCTGTGGATCTACAGTAACGAAGTAGACGTGGCCAAAACGCCGCTCAAGGCGTTTCAACCCGGGGATCAGGCGCTGGTCCTGGCCAGCACCGGCAAGGCGCTCGGGGTGGCGGTGGTCAATCCGGCCGGCCTGATCTGCGCGCGGCTGGTCAATCGCGATCCGGAGCAGCCCCTGAGTAAATCCCTGCTCGTGCACCGTATCAATCAGGCTCTGGCCTTGCGCGATGCCTTCTTTCCCGGCCCCTATTACCGACTCATCTACGGCGATTCCGATCTGCTCCCCGGGCTGGTGGTGGACCGCTTTGGTGACTATCTGGTGGTTCAGATTGCCAGTGCCGGCATGGAGCGCCACAAGGCCGATATTATCGAGGCACTGGTACAGTGTCTGAAGCCCGCGGGCATTCTGCTGGACAACGATCACGGCGCCCGCGAGCTGGAAGGGTTGGCGCGCTATCAGGAAGTCGCCCACGGCACCATGCCGGACACCCTGGAGCTGTTGGAGAATGGGACCCGCTTCCGGATTCCGGTAGGACAGGGTCAGAAAACCGGTTGGTTCTACGATCACCGCGACAATCGCGCTCGCCTTCAGGGCTGGTGTCGGGATCGCCGGGTGCTGGATGTCTTTTCCTATATGGGCGGTTGGGGTGTGGCGGCTGCCAACGCCGGCGCCCGGGAAGTGGTCTGTGTGGATGCCTCGGCCACGGCGCTGGACGGAGTGGCCACCAATGCCGAGCTGAACGGCGTGGCGGACCGGGTCAGCGCGCTTCAGGGCAAGGCCATTGACGTGCTCAAGGCACTGATCGCCGACGGTGAAACTTTCGATGTGGTGGTGCTGGACCCGCCCGCGTTTATCAAACGGCGCAAGGACCAGAAGGCCGGAGAGGCGGCGTATCGCCACATCAATGAGCTGGCCATTCGACTGCTGGGCCGCGACGGCCTGCTGGTGTCGGCTTCCTGCTCCATGCACCTGGCCCGGGAATCGCTGACCGATATCGTGCGCGGTGCCGGCCGGCACCTGGATCGTCACGTACAGATCATCGCCCAGGGCGGGCAGGGCGCCGATCATCCTGTGCATCCGGCCATCCCCGAGACCGATTATCTGAAAGCGGTGTTTGCCCGGGTGTACCTGCCCTGAGGCGAAGACGTCGTTGTACTGAGTACTGAACCCTCTTGCGAAAGCGGCGGTCCGAGACATGCGCTATGATCTATAGCGCGTTTATGACGGTATGTAATCTGAACGTTCAGATGATTCCAATAACTTTCGTAGGAGAACAACGATGAAATCCATGAAAAATCCCCTGATCGCCTCTGCCAGTGCCGCCCTGTTGTTGGGCCTGGGTAGCCAGGCCGCTGTCGCCGAAAACCCCTTTTCGGCCGAAACACTCTCCAGCGGTTACAGTCAATTGGCTCACAACCACGGTGGCGAGAAGAAAGACGGTGAAGCCAAATGTGGTGAAGCCAAATGTGGTGAAGCCAAGTGCGGCGAAGAGAAAAAAGGTGGCGAGGCCAAATGCGGCGAAGCCAAGTGTGGTGAGGACAAGAAAGACAAGGATGCCGAAGGTAAGTGCGGCGAAGGTAAGTGCGGCGAAGGTAAGTGCGGCGCTTGATGTAATAGCCAGGCGGGGCTTCACGCCCCGCCTGGCTGATGAATGTAGAGAGCGAGTGAGTGTCTGAGTATGCCTCTGTCCAAAGTCCAAGGTGTCGGGTTGGGTCTGCGGCGCGAGTTGCTGGATCAGTTGCCGCCGTCCCCCGACGGTCGTATCGACTTTCTCGAAGTTGCTCCAGAGAACTGGATGGCGATGGGGGGTCGGCTTGGCGCGAAATTCCGCGCATTGACCGAACGCTACCCGTTCAGCACCCACGGTTTATCCCTGTCCATCGGTAGTCCGGCGCCGCTGGATGTCGACTTTGTGACCCGAATCAGACAGTTTCTCGATGAACACCGGATCGAGCTTTACTCAGAACATCTGAGCGCCTGCAGCGACGACGGTCATCTCTATGACCTGATGCCGGTACCCTTTACAGAAAGTGGCGTGCGCTGGATCGCCGAGCGCGTACGCCAGGTTCAGGATATTCTCGAGCGGCGCATCGCTCTGGAGAATGTCTCTTACTATGCGCCTGTCACCACGCCGCAGATGCCGGTGCCGGAGCTGGACGAGGCCACCTTCATTCGGGCGGTGCTTGAAGAGGCGGATTGCAACCTGTTACTGGACGTCAACAACGCCTACGTCAACAGCGTCAATCATCGCTATGATGCCGAGGCATTTATCCGCGCCATGCCGGCCGAGCGCATTCAATACATGCACATTGCCGGTCACTACCGGGAGGCGGAAGACCTCCTGGTGGACACCCACGGAGCGGATGTCATCGATCCGGTCTGGCAGCTGCTGGATGTGGCCTATGACCATGCGGGTATCTGTCCCACACTGCTTGAGCGGGACTTCAATCTGCCACCGCTGCCAGAGCTGCTGACCGAAGTGGATACGGTTCGTGCGCACCAGAACGAGGTGGCCCATGTCGGTGCCCGATGATTACCGGGAGGCGCTGAAGCGTTTCGCCGGTGCCATCCGTGATCCGGAGGGGCAGCCGCATACGGAAGTGGAAGCGCGCCGGATGAAAATCTATCAGGATCTGTTTTTCAACAACCTGAATACTTTCTTGAGCAACAATTTTCCGGTGTTCAAATCCCTGATGCCTGAAGACTGGTGGCTGAAAGAGGTGCGCGGTTTCATGCAGCACCATCGTTGTCAGAGCCCCCTGTTCTCCGATATCGGGCGTGAATACATTGATTACGTCAATTCCGACGCTCGGCCGATCACCCCGGAAGATCCCCCCTTTATGGCGGAACTGCTGCACTACGAGTGGGTGGAGTTGGCGTTGCAGATTGCGACCAATCCCGAACCTGAACCGGGGTTGCACAAGGATGTTATGGCCGGCCACCCGGTGCTGTCACCCCTGGCCTGGCCGCTGGAGTACCGTTTCCCGGTGCATCAGATCGGCCCCGGGTTTCAGCCTCAGGAACCCCCAGAGCTTCCTACCTGGGTATTGGTGTATCGCACTCGGGATCGTCGGGTATCGTTCATGGCTTTGAATGCCTTTACCGCACGCCTGTTGGCGCTGCTGGATGCGAAGCCTGAGCTGAGCGGTCGACAAATTCTTGAGTGTTTACAACGAGAGTCCCCACAGGTTGATCCCGATGCGTTACTGTCCGGCGGTGAACTTATCCTGCAGGAATTTTATGATCTGGGGGTACTGTGTGGCGCTCGTCCACTCCACTCGCCGGATGCCTAGTCCGACATTCATCGACAAGAGCGTCTCTCACTATGAAAGCTTCTGACTTACTGGTCAAAGCGCTGGAATCCGAAGGGGTTGAGCGAGTCTTTGGTGTGCCAGGTGAAGAAAATCTGGATTTGCTGGACTCGCTCTCGCGTTCTTCCATTGAACTGGTGTTGACCCGGCACGAACAGGCGGCGGGCTTCATGGCCGCTACCCAGGGGCGGCTCACCGGCCGGGCCGGCGTGTGCCTGGCCACGCTCGGGCCGGGGGCAACCAACTTGGTGACCGCCGCGGCCTATGCCCAGCTTGGTGCCATGCCACTACTCATGATTACCGGTCAAAAACCGATTAAGAGCAGCAAGCAGGGTGAGTTTCAGATCATTGACGTTGTGGACATGATGACGCCTTTGACCAAGTACACCCGTCAGCTGGTGAGTGGTCAGGCGATTCCGGCGAGGGTTCGCGAAGCCTTTCGCCGTGCCGAACTGGAACGGCCCGGCGCCGTGCACCTGGAACTGCCGGAGGATGTCGCACAGGAGTCTACCGAGGCGCCGATCATCGCACCGAGTCGAGCCGAAATGCCCCAGGCGTCCGATGAATGCCTGGCACTGGCCGCACAAGCAATTCGCAGTGCGCGGCGTCCCCTGTTGCTTATCGGCGCCAGCGCGAGCCGTTACGACATCCATGCTAGCCTGAAAGCCCTGGTTGATCGTACGGGAATTCCATGGGTTGCCACCCAGATGGGTAAAGGGGTGCTGGATGAACGGCATCCCGGGTATCTCGGCACAGCGGCGCTTTCGAGTGATGACTTTGTCCACCGGGCATTTGAGGCGGCGGACCTGATTATCAACATCGGGCACGACGTGATCGAAAAGCCGCCCTTTGTAATGGGCGCCGATACCGATGCCGCGAACTGCAGACTGGGTGCCGGGGAGTTTCTGGCGCCTTGTGGCGATGCACAGGTCATTCACCTGAACTACGTGCCGGCGTCGGTCGACAGCGTCTATTACCCTCAGCAGGAAGTGATCGGTGATATGGCGGACAGTATCAGTCGGTTGGCTGACCGGTTGAGCGTCGAGCCGCATTGGGATTTCGCGGTGTATCAGAGGGTGCGTCAAGGGTTCACTGAGCAACTCACAGCGCACGCACAGGATGCGCGAATACCCATGGATCCGCAGCGGCTGGTGGCCGAGGTAAGGGCGCTGATGCCCGATGATGGCATCCTCGCACTCGACAACGGCATTTACAAACTCTGGTTCGCTCGTAACTACCCCGCCTATCAATCCAACACCTTGCTGCTGGACAATGCGCTGGCGAGCATGGGGGCCGGGCTGCCTTCGGCCATGGCCACCAAGTTGGTGCACCCCGAACGACGGGTTGTGGCTGTGTGCGGCGATGGTGGCTTTATGATGAACTCTCAGGAGATGGAGACGGCCGTTCGATTGAAACTCGATTTGGTGGTTCTGGTGTTACGTGATGATGCGTACGGCATGATTCGTTGGAAGCAACGACATATGGGTTTTTCGGACTACGGATTGAATTACGGCAATCCGGACTTCATTCGTTACGCCCAAAGCTACGGGGCAACGGGCGTGGAAGTGACATCCATCCCGCACCTGGTGGACAGCGTTCAGAGCGCCTGGCATCAAGGCGGAGTGCACTTGATTGTGGTGCCGGTAAACTATGAAGAGAACGAGCCGCTACTGAACCACCAAATTCCCGCAATGAGTCGAGCGCTGGCGCTCTGAGCACCAGCGCCCGGCGTAATTCGTCCGGGAAGATGGCATCGTCGTTTCCGGAACAGACGTATAGACAGCGACGACGTGTTGGAGTGAGCCGTTTTATCGATCCGCGCTCGCCATACTTTTTCACATCAAAGGATGCAGAATGCAACGCTTGTTGATTATTGCCCTGGTCGCCGCTCTGGTTGCCGTTTTCTTTGGGTTCGGTCTCGACGACTACTTTACACTGACACAGCTTAAAAGCAGCCAGGAGACCTTCGGGCAATGGTTGCATGACTTCCCTGTGCTGGTGCCCACGGTCTATTTTGCGGTTTATGTGCTTGTTACCGCCTTGTCGTTGCCCGGCGCGGCGATTATGACCCTGGCCGGCGGCGCGCTATTCGGGTTGTGGCAGGGGCTGTTGCTGGTCTCTTTCGCGTCCAGCATCGGGGCAACACTGGCGTTTCTGGTGGCCCGGTTTGTGCTGCGTGAATCGGTGCAGAACCGCTTCGGCGAGCGCTTGAAGGCCATTAATCGCGGTATTGCAAGGGACGGTGCTTTCTACCTATTTACGCTGCGTCTGGTCCCGCTGTTTCCCTTTTTCGTCATCAACCTGGTGATGGGGGTGACGCGTCTGAAAACCTGGACCTTTTATTGGGTCAGTCAGTTGGGCATGCTTGGCGGTACCGCCGTCTATGTCAATGCCGGCACCCAGTTGGCGGAGATCGACAGTGTGGGCGGTATTTTCTCGCCGGAACTCATTCTGTCGTTTGCGCTGCTCGGGGTGTTCCCCTGGATCGCAAAGGCGATTGTGCGCCTGGTTCAGCGGCGCCGGGCCTACAAAGGTTGGACCAAACCGAAGCGGTTTGACCGCAATCTCGTGGTGATTGGCGGTGGTGCGGGCGGCCTGGTGTCTGCCTACATCGGGGCGACGGTCAAAGCCAAAGTCACGTTGGTGGAGGCCCATAAAATGGGGGGTGACTGCCTGAACTATGGCTGTGTGCCCAGCAAAGCGCTGATCAAAAGTGCCAAGGTCGCCCACCAGATGCGACATGCGGACCATTATGGTCTGAACGCTCAACAGCCGACCTTCAGCTTTCGCGCCGTGATGGAGCGAATTCACAAGGTGATCAAGGAAGTCGAGCCCCATGATAGTGTCGAACGCTACACCGGTCTGGGGGTTGATGTGGTGCAGGGCTACGCCACGATTGTGGACCCCTGGACCGTCGATATCGCCCTGAATGATGGTGGTACCCAGCGCCTGACCACCCGCAGCATTGTCATTGCGGCCGGTGCCGAACCTCTGGTGCCGGATCTGCCCGGACTGAACGATGTTGGCTATGTCACCAGCGATACGCTGTGGGATACCTTTGCGAAACTGGACGAACCGCCCAAGCGCCTGATCGTGCTCGGTGGTGGTCCCATTGGTTCAGAGCTGTCTCATGCCTTCGCTCGTCTTGGGTCCAAAGTGAGTCAGGTCGAACGAGGTGAGCGCATTCTCGCCAAAGAAGACAGTGAGGTGTCGGAGATCGCCCGTGAGGCAATGATGGCCGGTGGGGTTGAAGTGCTGACCCGACACGAGGCCTTGCGTTGCGAGCGCGACGGTGATGAAAAAGTGCTGGTGGTCAAACACGAAGGCGAAGAAAAACGGATCCCCTTTGACCAACTGCTGGTCGCGGTGGGCCGCAAGGCCCGATTGACCGGTTACGGACTGGAAGATCTGGGTATCCGCACTGAACGGACGGTCCTGACCAACGAATACCTGGAAACTCTGTACCCGAACATCTACGCCGCCGGCGATGTGGCGGGGCCCTATCAGTTTACCCACACCGCCGCGCACATGGCCTGGTACGCCGCGGTGAATGCGCTGTTCGGGCAGTTCAAACGCTTCAAGGTTGACTATTCCGTCATCCCCTGGACCACCTTCCTGGATCCGGAGATTGCCCGCGTGGGCATCAGCGAGCGTGAGGCGAAGGCGCAGGGTATAGATTATGAAGTTACCCGCTTTGAGTTGGCCGAGTTAGATCGCGCCATTGCCGACAGCACCACCACTGGCTTCATCAAAGTCATCACCCCGAAAGGCAAGGATAAAATCCTGGGCGTAGTCATCGTCGGTACCGAAGCGAGCAACCTGATGGCCGAATTTATTCTTGCCATGCGTCACGGTCTGGGCCTGAACAAAATTCTCGGCACCATCCATGTCTATCCGACGCTGGCCGAGGCCAACAAGTACGCCGCCGGCGAGTGGAAAAAAGCCCACAAGCCGGAAGCGGTACTTCGGTGGTTGGAGAAATACCATACCTGGAGACGGGGAGGGGACAGATGATAGCGTCACGTGTATTTACGGCAGGTGCGCCTTCGGCTTACCAGCCCTACGCACAACTGTTTAAGCATTCTTCCCGCAACGAGGAAAATCGGAGTGCAGAGGTGCGTCGGTCCGAACACCGTTTCAAGACCGTGAGCCGTGGGACTAGCGCTCTCGAGCTTACAGGGATGTATTTACAGCGTGTCTTGAAACGGTGTTCGGACCGACGTACCGGACGTGGTGAATCGATCAAGTTTTCTATGCACGGAATCGTGTTCGTTGCCTTATCCATGCTAAGTGGTTTGGCTATTTCGAGCGACTTCGACCACCAGCACAAAACCTACGCTCAGGTACTCGAAAACCACGTCCAATGGAATGAAGAAGGCACCGCTTCCACCGTGGACTACGAAACGCTCAAAGCCGCTCCGGACACCCTCAATCAATACCTGGGGCAACTCTCCGGCGTCGAAAAGTCCCAGTTCAAAACGTGGAGCCGCGACCAGCAACTCGCCTTCCTGATCAATGCCTACAACGCCTTTACCCTGAAACTCATTGTTGACCATTACCCGGTCGACTCCATTCGGGATATTGGCACGTTCTGGCAGAATCCCTGGAAGATGCGCTTTTTCACCCTGTTGGGAGAAGAGATGCATCTCGATCAGGTAGAGCATGAGATCATCCGGGAGCCCGGTGTCTACAACGAGCCGCGTATCCACTTCGCCGTCAATTGCGCCTCCGTTGGCTGCCCGGCGCTGCGTACAGAGCCGTTTACCGCCAAGCAGATCGAGCAACAACTGGAAGACAGTACCGAGCGTTTTCTGCAAGACGAGACCCGCAATCGCTATCGGGATGGCCGGTTGGAGGTGTCCTCCATTTTTAAATGGTACCGGGAAGATTTTGAGCGCGGTTGGCAGGGTATCGACAGCCTGAATGCGTTTTTTTTGCGTTATGCCGATAGCCTCGGGTTGAGTGAAGCCGAAAGAGAGCAGCTCCGCGAAGGGGCGGTGGTGTATCGCTTTCTCGATTATGATTGGACGCTGAATGAGTGAGCGTTTTCGGGCATGGCAACGGCGGATGCGGGCACCGCTGCGCTCGGCCCCTACGGATAGCTCTGAGGGTCGCGTAGGGCGGATAAGCGCAGCGCATCCGCCGTTACCCAACGTAATACCCCGCGCCACCGTATACGTAGGGGCTAAGCGAAGCGGAATAAATCCGCATCCGCCGTAAAACAACGATGAATGTATCAAATGGAGCAAAGTTGTTAATGAAAAACCGATTGTCCAAACGAGTGCGGTCGTCAATTCCGCGAACCCTGTGCGCCAGCGCCGTCCTCATAGCCGCGCTACCCGCTCACGCCCAAACCAGCAGCATTCAGGATGTCCTCGTGGTGGGCGAAGCCCTCAGTGGTATGGGCAATGTGCGCAGCGACGAAGTCGACGGGCCTTTTGGCCTGGGCCAGACCATCGCCGACATCGGCCGTTCAATCACCCCGGTGACCGAAGATTTGCTGAACGAAGCGGCCATCGACAACCTGCAGGAGCTGCAGCGGGTCGCTCCCAACACCTTCCAGGCCAAAGGCTTTGGTGCGCCCAGTCTGCCGACGCTGCGCGGTCAGTTGGGCGAAGTCTTCTCGGCCGGTATGCGTCGCCAGGTGGGCAATAACGGTCTGGGTATTCCGTTGTCGTTCAACTCGGTTGGCCAAATCGATATCGTGCGCGGTACCCCTTCGGTGATTCTCGGCACCACTCAGCGCACCGGCGGGTTTGTGAATATCACGCCCAAGCGCCCGGACCTGAGTGAGCCGGAGGGCCGCGTCAGTCTGACCGGTGGCGAATGGGACCAGTACGGTGCGCAGTTGGATTATTCCTGGGTGATCGATCCGGAGCGCCAGGGGGCCCGGATCAGCCTGGAGCATAAAGACGAAGGCAGTTTCTACGACTATGCCGGGCTCGACAGCACCAACCTGTTTGCCGCTTACCGTATCTTGCCCAGCGATCATTTTGAGTGGAATGTGTCGCTGGAATACTACGATGTGGAGTGGACCGATAATGCGGGCATCAATCGCCCGACCCAGGATCTGATTGATCACGGTCTTTACGTGCAGGGGCAGGGTGTTCAGCCCAATGGCTCCAGGGTGCCGGGCGCCTTTGCGGTCGTCAGTCCAACCGGCGAGGTAAAGATCCCCCGCAACCGGGTACATACCCACCCGGACGACATCAACGGGGCGGAAACCCTGTTGCTGCATTCGGTGTTCAATGTTGAGCTGGCGGACTCCATTCGCCTGGTCAACCGTTCCTACTACGAACATCTGGAGCGCGAGGAAATCGCCCAGAACAGTTTTGTGGAAATTGTCGACGGGGCCGATACGCTGGAAAACCGCACCGAGCTGCACATCCACAACACCACGGTGGGCGCCAACCTGCGTTACAACGACGTGCTCGGCTACAGCCAGTTCACCACCGAGGCCGATCTGCCCACAGACTTGACCGGTCCGCTCAGCAATCGGGAAATCCCGCTGACCGACGTACAGAAGGCGCGTCTGGTTGAATTGCGCCCGGGCCTGTTCGTTTCTCCTGGAGCCCAGTACGACATCGACGGCGACGGGGTGGGGGATTTCAATCTGTCGGACACGACGGATTCCTCCAGTGTGCAGGGCGGATTATTTGTTCAACACAAACAGCCGCTGACCGAGCGCCTGCAGTTGACGCTGGGCGCACGGGGCGACTGGTACGATGTTACCGCTCGGGATCCCATCGCACCTGAAGGCGTCGAGGCGGCGCGGGACAACCACAACGACTTCCTGAAAGCGGGTGAAGCGACGTTGCATTATCGATCTGGTGAATCGGTAACCCTTTACGCCACCAGCAGCTACAGCGAATCCACCTCCAACAGCATGGCCGGTGGCAATGTGCTTGGGGGGAACAACCAGATCGATCCGCTCAACTTTGCCACCGAAAATACCCTGCATGAAGTTGGCCTGAAATACGCGCCCGCTGGTTCACCCTGGTATGCGGATGCGGCGGTTTTCGATCAGACCCGCAGCCTGCGCAATCGCGATGGCAGTAACAGTGGGGTGGCCACCCGAGGACTGGAGGCGCAACTGTTTTATCGCGGGGAGCGTGCCTGGATGAGCGTGGGCGCCAACTGGCTGGATGCCGAGTTCGATAATTCCGCTGCGTTTCAGGCCGCGGAACAAGTGGCGGATGCCTTCGATGACTCCCGCCCGGATATCATTCAGGGCACCGGTGTCGGTGCGCCTAACTTCGCTGCCTTCCCCGCGTCCAACCAGCGTCTGCACGGCCTGCCGGACTGGAGCCTGTCCGCGGCGGGTGGGTACCTCTTTGCCGAGGGTTGGTCGGTGGGTGGCTCCGCCGTGCTGACCAGCGATTATCCGCTGGACTATCTGCAAACGGTCACCGTTCCCGAGCAGTTCACCCTGAATGCCAACCTGGCCTATGAGTTCAATCAGGGCGCCAGTCGCATCCGCCTGGATGTATTCAATCTCACCGACGAGGAAAACTGGACACCGGTGTTTGAAGGCGGGTATTTTGGTTCCTCTTTGGTCTTTCCGGAATTGCCACGGCATGTTCAATTGCAGTTTACCCAGCGCTTTTAAGCGCGCCCTGACCGCGCTGCTTCTGATGAGCAGCGCGGTCGTGGTCCAGGCCGAACAAACCGCCGAGGACTGGTCCGACGTGGTGCAGGAGGCGCGCGGCAGCACGGTGTTCTTTTACGCCTGGGGTGGCTCAAACTCGGTCAATCAGTATCTGCGCTGGGCCGGCAGACACCTGAATCGGCAGTACGGCATCAACCTGCGCCACGTCAAAGTCAGCGACATTGCCGAAGCGGTGCATCGCTTGCGCAGCGACCAGGCTGCCGGTCGGAAGCAGGGCGGAGCCATAGATCTTCTGTGGATCAACGGCGAAAATTTTCACGCACTGAAAGAGAGTAAGTTGCTGGAGCCGGATCTGCTGAGTGCGATTCCCAATCACGTTCATCTGCTCACGGACGAGTTGCCGCTGTTGACGGACTTTGGGGTGCCGGTGGACGGCTTCGAAGTGCCCTGGGGTATGGGCCAGTTCAACATCATCGCCCGCGACGGCAGCTTTGCCGAACCAGCCATCACGCCAGAGCAGCTTCTGGCCTATGCCGAACAGAACCCCGGCCGGCTCAGCTATCCCAAACCGCCGGATTTTATTGGCACCACCTTTCTGAAGTCCCTGCTGCAGGCTCTGGCCGATAATGACGAGCGGCTCTACCGCGAACCCAGTCGTAGTGCCGAACGGGACCTGCTGCCTGTACTGTGGGATTATCTTGACCAATTGCATCCGCTACTTTGGAAAAAAGGCCAGGCGTTTCCCAAAGACTCGGCGCAACAACTGCAGTGGCTGGCGGATGGGCAGCTGCATGCGGCGTTCAGCTTCAACCCTCAGGAAATGGACAGCAAAGTCGGCAATGGCCGGTTGCCGGAGACGGTAACCCAGCACTATTTTGCCCAGGGCGCGATCACCAACAGCCATTACCTGGCGGTGCCGCACAACGCCTCCCACAAAGCGGCGGCGAAAGTAGTGATCAATTTTCTGATTTCTCGCAGTGCTCAGGCCCGCAAGGCGGACCCGCGCTATTGGGGCGATCCGGCGGTGGTCAGGCTGGATGAGGCGGAGGCGCTGTTGCCCACCGCTCAGGAGCTGCACGCCGGCTGGCAGGAACGGCTGGAGGCACATTGGCTCGCGCGCTACCAGTAAGCCCGACCCTGAGCACGACGGCCGGGCTGTGTCTGGCTTTACTGCTGGGCCTGCCCCTGACGGTCGCGGTATGGCCCTACGTGGGTCAACTGGTCGGGCTGAGTGCCGACGCAGTCACTGATTTTGTGCGGGCGCCGGGACTGACCGCGGCCATCGGCTATTCTCTGGTGCTGGCGACTCTGGCGCCGCTGCTGGCCTGCTATGTGGCACTGGCTTTCAGCGCGCGGACATCACCGCGCCTGCTCGGATGGCTCGCCCCGTTGCTCTCCATTCCCCATCTGGCCTTTGCCGTGGGCGTGCTGTTTTTATTCAGTCCCACTGGTTGGCTGGTGCGCGGATGGCACAGTCTGTCTGGTGGTTTTGAGTCACCGCCGGCGTCGGCCTTGTTGGCGGATCGGTCTCTGTTCACCCTGTTCTGGGTGCTGCTGCTGAAGGAAATCCCCTTTCTGCTGCTGATGATCCAGAGCGCCCTGACCCAGATCCCGGCCGAGCGCTACCTGCAGGCGGGGCAGACCCTGGGCCACTCCCGACTGGCCAGTTGGTGGCAACTGGTGGTGCCCGAGCTGCTGACCAGGCTGCGCCTGCCCATGGCGGCGGTGGTGATCTACACCCTGTCGGTGGTGGATGTACCGCTATTGATCGGCCCCAATCTGCCGGGCGTGTGGGCCCAGCAGGTGTTTCAGTGGCAGCAGGACTTTTCGGCTCAGGCGGCTCACTCGGCACTGCTGGGCAGCCTGGTGCTCATCGTATTGGCGGTCCTTCTCCTGTGGCTGAACCGGCAGCACGAACGTCTTTATGCCGGGTTGGTGCGCGGGTGCCGGCGGGCGAAGGTCACTGTGTTGCCCTGGCTCGGCGGCCTGGGCTTGTTGATGCACTCCATCGCGCGCCTGTGGTTGCCTTTGATGGCGATGCTTTCCATAGGGGTCATGGCGGCACTGGTGGTCTGGTCGCTGGCGCAAAGCTGGTTCTATCCGGATCTTTTGCCCGGCACGTTCAGCCTGTCCACCTGGCAGAGTGAATGGCCGTTTCTGGCGCCGCTGCTCTGGCAGACGGCGGGGCTTGCGCTGGTCAGCGCCAGTGTCGGGCTAGTCGGGGCGTTGGTATGCCTGGAATGGCAGGCCCGGCGCGAGCGCTTCTGGCCCCAGTGGGTATTGCTGCTGGGACTGCTGGTACCGCAACTGCCGCTGGTGATGGGTTGGCAGTTTGGCCTGAGTGCGCTGCGTCTCGATCCGCACTGGTATTGGGTGCTCTGGGCCCACTGTGTGTTCACCTTTCCCTACGCCTACCTGATGCTTTCCGGTGATTACCGCCGCTTCAATCGACGCTGGCTGCTGGTGGGCCAGAGCCTTGGCTACTCAGCGCCGGCCTGCTGGTTTCGGATCCTGTTGCCCATTCTTAAGCAGCCGATACTCTATGCTTGGGTGATCGCATTTTCGGTCAGTGTCGCCCAGTACCTGCCCACCCAACTGTTGGGGGCCGGCCGTGTGGTGACCGTCACCACCGAAGCGGTCAATATTGGCAGCGGTGGGGACCGCCGTCTGCTGGGGCTCTATGCGTTCTGGCAACTCTTGCTGCCCCTGATACTGTTACTATCCGCCGCCCTGTTGAACCGACGGGCGCGCTATCGCTTCGCGCCGCGTTAACCTTCCCGGAGTCGCTTAATGCTCGATACCCGCCTGATTCCACTGACCCGCCCGCCGCTGCGCTGGCTTGCCGCACGACTGGATCGCCTGGGCATTACCGCCGACCAGGTGACTGTCGGCGGTTTCGTCATCGGGATGTTGTGCATTCCACTGCTCGCGCTGGAATGGTACGTCGCCGCACTGGTGGTGATTGTGCTCAACCGCCTGAGCGACGGCCTCGATGGCGCCCTTGCCAGAATTCAGGGCATTAGCGACTCTGGCGGCTTTCTGGATATCGTGCTGGATTTCATTTTCTACAATGCCGTTCCCTTCGGTTTTCTGCTCGCCAACCCGGAGCAGAACGCGTTCTGGTCCGCGCTGCTGATGCTCTCCTTCGTCGGCACCGGCACCACCTTTCTCGCCTTCGCGATTATGGCCAACAAATACCAGCTCGACAGCCCGGACTATCCGCAGAAATCCCTCTACTACATGGGCGGTTTGGCCGAAGGCACCGAGACCATCGTGGCGTTGGTGCTGTTCTGCCTGTTCCCGCAATACTTCCCCTGGCTGGCGGGCCTCTTCGCTGTGATGTGCTGGATCACCACCGCCGCACGGATACGGGCGGGCTTTACCACCTTGAAAGCCCTGTCACCGAGAGTTCGAACCGTTAATTAGTTGGGGCTGAGCTTTTGCCGGAATACTGTTAAAGTGCATCCGACCATTATGGTCGATGGTCCACAATAACGTTATTCCCGGCAAAGGTATTGGATATGAGATTCCTGACAAAGATACTCGGCGCTGTGTGTATCGCACTCGCCGTGTCTGCATGCTCCAGCGTACCCGTGGAGCACGAAATCAACCATCATCGAGATATCGTCTGGGCCAGCCCGGAAGGGTTTGATCTGACCCTGGATATTGCGGTGCCGCAAACCGACACTCAGGCCCGGCCCGTTTTGGTGGTCATTCACGGCGGTGGCTGGCTGGTGAACGATCAGTCCATCATGACGGACCTGGCGGACACCATTGCCCGACGTGCTGATCTGGTGACGGTGAACATCAACTACCGCCTGCTGGGGGACCTGGATAACACCACCACCATGGATGAAATCGTGGAAGATGCCATGGGAGCGGTGCTCTGGGTGAAAGACAACATCCAGCGCTACGGTGGCGACCCGGATCGCATTGCCGTGACCGGTGATAGCGCGGGCGGGCATCTGTCGGCCATGGTGACGCTGGCGGGGCGCACGCTGAGCAATGACGGCTTTGATTCCAAACCGTTGGGTTTCACCCCGACCTACTTGCCTGAGGGGATGACCGCCGAGGCCGTAGCCAGGGAGGATGGGTTGCGGGTGCAGGCGGCCATTCTGAGCTATGCGGCGTTCAGCCTGTACGAATCGGCCAAAGGTGGTTTCGAGCAGGACAGCAATCCGTTCTGGGCCTGGGGCGGCGCCGAGGCGCGCGGCATGTTTGGCGACGATATCAATGTCGAAGATAATCCCGAGTACTATCAGGCGGTATCACCGGATCAGTACCTGGTCAGTGCCGAGGAGTACCCCTTACCACCCCAGTTTGTTCACGTCGGGTCGGAAGACCAGCTGACGACTCCGGCCAGTGCGCGCGCTTATGTGGATGCGCTGAAGGCCTTGGGCCAGCCTGCCACCCTGAAGATTTACGAAGGCAGGGGTCACGGATTTCTGGACAGTGGTTGCAATGACTACACCCAGGGCTGCTTTGAGGAACTCTCGGAACCGACGGTCAGCGATATGATTGCGTTCCTGAACGGAGTCTTTGAGCTGGATGATTGATGCCCATACTGGGACGAGTACATCTGCGCATCCGCGGTACTGAGCAATTGCGGGGCGGTGTTGCCATCCTCTGGGTAGGGCGCGCCGCCCAAAGTGTGCGCTGAGGAATAATTTGGATTGACCGGGCTGGCGGTGGTAATGGCGGAGACTATGGCTCTATAATCGCGAATCTTTGCGGGGGTTCTATGAAAAAGCTGTTTTCGCCGATTCTCAATCACTTCGAAAAGGGCGAAGCGCGCTATGCTTACAAGCCCTTGCACCGCACCATTCTGATTGTGGTGGCGGTTCTGTTCCTGGTCATAGCGTCGGGCTCCCTGTTTGCGGCCATCAAGTTTTCCGTGTTGGGCGGTCTTATCCCCGCCGTGGTTTTTCTGTCGGGCAGTATTATCTGTGCGGTGGTGGGCCTTCTCGGAAGCGACAAGGCCGTGGCCAATATGTGGAAAACCCGCTGATCAGTAAACGATCCCCACGGTATCCAGGTAATAATCGGTGTAGGTAGTGTATTGCCCGCGCTGCCAGGCAATGACGCTATGGGAATCCTGCGGAATGATCATGGGGCGGATGTTGTGGCGCGCCGGGTCATCGGTCAACTGTTCCCACTGAATGTCAGCGGTTTTCTGTCCCTCGCCAATATGTGCGCGAAAAATCTGATGTTTGCCACCCAACGCTTCCCCGGTTTTTGGGTGAACATCTGTCGAAATCACCACGTGGTTCGGGTCTGACGGGTCGAGCGTGATCAGCCCGGTATAGCTCGCTTCGCGCTCGTACAGTCGGCCGCCGGCGTGGGCCACTTCCCGATCAATCCACTGCGCTCCATCCCAGGACGCCAGGCGGTAGCGTTGGTCGTTATTGCTCAGGTAGAGCGAGTAGCCGATATGGGGATGACCCTGCTCGTCCAGAACGATCGAGCTGGTCCAGGCGCTGTTGTGAGCGCTGAGCTCGTGGCCCCGGAAACCGCCGCCCCCGCCCTCGAATATCCGCTCGGCCTCTGATGGCTTCAGCGGCCCATCCTCCTTCAGGTTTTTGATGAAGCTACCGTCGGCCTTGTAGAAATTGCCGTTCCTGAATTCGGCGTAGTAAATACTGGTGCCGTGTACCCTTGGGTGGGCGTCGGTAAAGGAAACGGCGATAGTGTCCTGCCCGTTGCTGGCGTAGCGGGGGTAGGGCCGGTTGCGCCCTTCAACCTCACTTTTGATGAAGTGTACGGGATCGCCCCAGCTGGCGCCTTCATCATTGGAGGTGACGAAGGTGGGGTTCCATTCGATGCCCCGGTAGAAGTTGTACAGAGTGTCTTCGGCGGCCAGAGCGTACAGGTTCATATAGGTAACCGGCTCGCCGCTCTCCAGCGTGTGCTCTTCGCCCCAGCTCAGGTAGTCGTCGCTATCGGAGAAGCGGTAATAGTGCTTGTTCTCGGTGCTGTGACGGGCGTACACCACCAGC
Organism: Marinimicrobium sp. UBA4209; assembly: GCF_002381585.1. Taxonomy (NCBI): domain Bacteria; kingdom Pseudomonadati; phylum Pseudomonadota; class Gammaproteobacteria; order Cellvibrionales; family Cellvibrionaceae; genus Marinimicrobium; species Marinimicrobium sp. UBA4209. The sequence continues at coordinate 16,886 of NZ_DFTP01000085.1, read as the reverse complement.
AGACTGTCGTCCGGACGGGCAAAAGACGCGGGGGTATTGTGATCATCATGGTCAAAGTGCTTGTGCAGGCTGGTTCTGCCCAGGATGACCCGATTTTCCAGATCGTATACCCCCACCGCCGCATCGCCAATGCCGTTGCCTGCCACCCCGCCGATGATCAACTGCCCGTCGTGAATGATGGCGCGCGGGTCCTGAAACCAGCACCAGCCGCTGTTGTGCATGAAGGTCTGAATGGTGGGCTTGGCGGCTTGATCGTTGGCCGTTTCCTGTGACTCAAGCAGCTTGTAGACTTCCGAGCCTGCGGCCAGAAAGGCACCGACGCCATAGACTTCGGTGTAATCCGGGAAGGACTCCCCCGGTTCGGCGCCGACCGGTTGCACATGCCCTAACAGGCCTTCATCGGTCACCGCATCGGCCAGCGCCTGCCAGGCGCTCTGTACCACCGGTTGATAGGTGTCCCGATCGAGAATTCCTTCATTGATGCCCCAGGCCAGGCCAAAGGTGAAAAAGGCGGTGCCACTGGTTTCCTTGATCGGATACTGCGCGGGGTCGCCGAGCAGCCCCATGGACCAGGTACCATCGTCTCGCTGAACGGAGCGGATCTTGCGAGCCATTTTTTTATAGAGTTCGAGATAGAAATCCCGTTGCTCCCAGTCTCTAGGCAGATCGGGAATCATCAGCGCCAGGCCGGCGAATACCCAGCCATTGCCTCTGGACCAGTAAATGTTTTCGCCGTTTTTCTCGCGCTGATCGAAGAAACTGGAGTCCCGAAAGAACAGCTGATCCTCTTCGCTCCAGAGCAGGTCATGGGTGGCGAGGTATTCCTGGTGCATGAAATCCAGGTACTTTTCCTCTCCAGTGACTTTCGCCAGCCGGGCCCACACCGGGGGCGCCATAAACAGGGCATCACACCAGCCCCAGCGCTCGTGTGCGTGTGTGTTTTCGGCATTCCAGTCCAGGGTACCGGTTTTCGGGTTTTCCAGTATCCAGTCAAATTGGGACCGCACCGGGTTCAGCATGGCCGGGTCATTGAAGTCTTCGTACAGGGCGAGGTAGAACTGGCCCACCACATGGTCATCGGCATGGTAGGGGCGCCGGTGCAGGGCCCAGTCGTTGCGCTCGCCGATCATCTTCAACCACTCGGTATACTTGGGGTCATCGGCGATTTTGCGCCACTGGTTCATGCCCGCGTAGAGCGCACCGTTGTGCCATTCCAGGTCGTGATACTGCTCCCGGTTGGCCCAGTCCGGTGGGTCCTGGGGCAGGGCGCGGTATTTGCCCTGCTCCTCGAAATGCTCGATCTGCCAGTCGGCCACTTTTTGGGTCAGGTTTTTGACCGATTCGGATGTGAATTCCGGGGATTGGGGTTCCGCCGTATGCTGACAGCCAGCGGCCAGCAGCAATGTGCATAGCGATAGGGCGCGCGCAAGGAATCTCATGCGGTTGTTCTCCATTCTCTCGTTTTATTATTTATGCCGTTTGTATGCAGCAGGAATGCTAGCACTTATTGTAGGACAATTCGATATACGTGGTTGCGGTAGGAGCCCCCGGCGCTCCGCTTCCCAACACGCCCTCGAACCGATTCCGGTCATTAGGGTAAACTCGTGCAACTACTGATGTTTGGAGAGGCCTCTATGACATTCGGCCAGCCGCACAACCGGCTACTGCTCAACTGCGATATGGGTGAGAGCTTTGGCCCCTGGACCATGGGGCGGGATGAGGACGTCATGCCGCTGGTGGATCTGGCCAATATCGCCTGTGGCTTTCACGCCTCGGATCCGGTCACCATGACCCGCACGGTGCTGTTGGCCAAGCGGGCCGGGGTCGATATTGGCGCGCACCCGAGTTACCCGGATCTGCAGGGCTTTGGGCGGCGCAGCATGCAGTGCAGTCCCCTGGAGATTGTGGCCCTGGTGCACTATCAGATCGGCGCTCTTGCCGGTATTGCCAAAGTGCACGGAATGGCGCTCTCCCATGTCAAACCCCACGGCGCCCTGTACAACGATATGATGCGCCATGAGTCGGTACTGCGTGCCGTACTGGAAGCGGTGGCGACCTACGATGCCTCTTTGCCTTTGATGGTTTTGGCCACGGCCGATAACGAAGCTGTGGGGACAGTGGCCGATGAATTCGGGGTGCGGCTGTGGTTTGAGGCGTTTGCGGATCGGGCCTACGATGAGCAGGGGTTTCTGGTGCCGCGGTCTGTGCCCGGAGCCGTTCATAATGATCCCGAAGTGATTGTGGCCCAGGCGCTCAGCCTGGCTACCAGTGGCCAGGTGCAGACGCTGGAGGGAAAGACGCTGACCCTCGATGCCACCACCCTGTGTGTGCACGGAGATAACGACGACTCGGTGCGGTCGGTGCGGCGTATTCGTGATGCATTGGATGGCTGGTACCAGGAGAACTGACCTTTGGCGGACTGGACTCTAGAGCCCGCCGGAGCGGACGGCCTCCTGCTGCGCTTTGGTGATCGTATTGACCCCGCTCTGGTGCCAAAGATTCGTGCGGCCACGGATTGTCTCGCCAGCCGGTTGACCGGCCGTGTGCGAGATCTGGTGCCCTCCTACACCACCTTGCTGGTCGGTTTTGACCCGCGATACGAATCGTTTGATAGCCTCGCTCCCCTCATTGAGTCGTTACTGAGCGAGCTACTCACGGCGCCTTCCCATGCCGGCCATCTGGTGGAGATTCCGGTGTACTACCACCCCTCGGTAGGCCCCGATCTGGAGCGCGTGGCTGCCCATCACCAGATTACGATCGACGAGGCGATTCGCCGGCATACCGCCCGTGAATACACGGTGTATACCATTGGTTTTGCGCCGGGCTTTGCCTATCTCGGCGAGGTGGCGGACGAGTTGGCCACGCCGCGCTTGGACAGTCCCCGAAAGAGCGTACCGGTCGGCTCAGTGGCGCTGGCAGACCGGCAGACGG
>NZ_DFTP01000085.1:13484-13787 GCF_002381585.1 Marinimicrobium sp. UBA4209 | reverse complement strand
AGTGTATCCGGTCAGTACTCCGGGCGGCTGGAATCTTCTGGGGCGCACCGCGCTCAAGATGTTCGACCCCGACCGGGACAACTTATGCCCGGTCGCACCGGGCGACCGGGTGCGGTTTGTGTCCATCAGCCGGGACGAGTTTCTGGCGCAGGGAGGGTGGCTGGATGACTGATCGTCCCACCTTCGGACTGACCGTGATCAAGCCCGGTATGCTGACGCTGCTGCAGGACCTGGGGCGGTTTGGCTATCAGCACCTGGGGCTGACCCCCGGAGGGGCCGCGGATGAGCAGGCGTTTCTCTGGG
>NZ_DFTP01000085.1:11951-13358 GCF_002381585.1 Marinimicrobium sp. UBA4209 | reverse complement strand
CCATCCGCATTGCCCTGACCGGCGCTGACCTGCAGGCAAGCTGTAATGGCGTGGCATTGGCCAATTGGCAGACCCATAACGTCAAGGCCGGCGATCGGCTGCAATTCGGATTTCCCCGCAGTGGTGTTCGAGCCTACCTGGCGGTGGCCGGCGGGTTTGTGCTCGCGCCTGCGTTCGGATCGGTGGCGACCGTTGTGCGCGAGCAGATGGGCGGGCTCGATGGTCGGGGGCGCCCGTTGCAGGAAGGTGACTGTTTGTCCTGTGCCGTTAGTGAGCACGGAATGTTGCGCCGAGTGCCGCCACGCTATATTCCCGACTACGCTGAACCGCTGACCGTGCGAGTGATGGAAGGCCAGCAGCGGGCCCTGTTTGACGACGCGCAGATGAACCGGTTTTACGCCAGTGAGTATCGGGTATCCACCCAGAGCGATCGCATGGGCGTCCGCCTGGACGGGCCCGGGCTGCATCCGACCGAAGGAGGGATTGTCTCCGAAGGCATTCCCTTTGGCGCCATTCAGGTCCCTCCCAGTGGTCAGCCCATCATTTTGCTCAAAGACCGTCAGACCATCGGTGGCTATCCCAAACTGGGTACGGTTCACCCGCTGGATGCCTTTGCACTGGCTCAGCGCCAGCCGGGTCAGTTGATCCGGTTCACGTCAGGGTCAACCAATGAGGTCAATGACTACCGGGAATTTCTGCGGTTTATGCACGAGCCGTGATTGAGAGATTTCAGGCTCTGTCGGGCCAAGCGCTGGGCATGACAAAAAAGCGGTCGCGCTCGACCCAGTAGCCGGATTCCGGGTCGGGTGCCAAGGCGGAAAACAGGCGAGGGGTTGCTCTCTCGTGAATCTGCGCGAGTGTGGCTTGGGTGGCCTCGACGCCGGGAGTTGAGGTCTGCATCCAGGGCCCGAGCCAGTGGGTTTTTTTCAGTGGCACCCAGTGACGGGTGTCCACCTGTTCGATGTCTTCCAGATACAACCAGTGCCCGCGCAAATGATCTGGTGAGGCCTGGACCGGCGCGGGGTAGTCCTCCTGCCAGGGATAGAACAGGTAGCCGGGCATGATGACCCGGGCGGTGCGGGGCGTGTCGATGCCGAGCGCCCGCAGGGCTTCTGTGGTTTCCGGGCGGTGGGTCAATCGGCTCTGGTGCTCGCGCAGGTGGCGGGTTTTCAGGTCCAGTCGGTCCCGGGCGTTGGGACCGTACCAGAGTGGCTCAATGCCATCGGGGGCCGGATGGCCCAGGTAGAACTTCACGGCAATTTCGTGGTGCTCAAGCTCGCCGGTATCGGGGTTACGAAAAATAAAATCCAGCTCGCCCAGGGTTCGTCCCTGCCCCCGAATCGGCAGATTGTTGATCACTTTTTCCCACCCCAACAGCTCGGTCATCAGGCAGTCGTACAGGCGTTC
>NZ_DFTP01000085.1:10658-11823 GCF_002381585.1 Marinimicrobium sp. UBA4209 | reverse complement strand
TGCGGATGCGGTCCTGTTCGTGAGGTGACAAGTGCCAGCGCCAGGCCTCCTGCCAGAGCGGTGGTGCGCTCAGCAGCCAGGCGAGGTGGCGCAGAGGACTCGATGAATAGCGCGTCGCGGGAATGGAAGTGCTCATGGGGCCAGTGTATCCCAGTTGTTCGGGTTTTACCCCTGACCCGGGTTTTACTTTTGAGAAGCGGCCTGAACTGTGGTCAAATGGTGTTCACGCCACTGACCACGCCCCTGAACACCCGAGGTAAGCACCATGCCAAGAGCCGCCAAATACGACCGCAAGACCGCTCTCGACAAAGCGGTATCGCTGTTCTGGGCCCGGGGCTATCACGGTACCTCGCTCAAGCAGTTGGAGCTGGCGCTGGATATGCGCCCCGGGAGTCTCTACGCCGCCTTTGGCAGTAAACAGTCCCTGTTTCTGGAGGCGCTGGATGTCTACGCCTCGGACTTACTGAAACAGCTGGACGAGCAGCTCAAGGCGGCCCAATCCCCCATGAATGCCCTGCAGGCTTTTTTGCGCCACATGGTCATCGGGGACTCTCCGGCGTCTGAACCGCCCGCGCGTGCCTGCATGATTGTAAAAACGCTACTGGAGGTGACCGAGGAGGATGAGCCTTTGGGAACCCGGGTCAATGAGCTGTTGACCGACATTGAGGAGATCTTCGAGGACTTGCTCAAGCGCGCCCAGCGCGAGGGCGAACTGCGTGGGGATGTCGATTGTGAGCGGCTGGCGCGTTTGCTTCAGGTGCAGATCATGGGCTTGCGCACTTTTGCCCAGCGGCATGTGGACGATCAGACGCTGGAACCATTGCTCGAAGATGTGAATACGTTGCTCGATGGCTACCGGGTACGGCACTGACCTTCCGGGTCAGTGCCGTCTTGGGGCTCATCCTTTACCGCTTCCGCTTACCTTTACAGTTTTCCTTCCGCTGCCATCTCGACAAACTCGTTGTTGAAACGCATTTTTACATTGTTCTCGTTACCCCAGATGTCGCCATTGGGCAATTCAATGCCAATGTAATCGGCTGACGGGGCCCCATCGCCCAGCAGTCCGTGGCGGAAGGAGAACTCGGTGACGAACGACATGGTTTCGGCCAGTTGCTCGCTGGTGGCAAACGCCAGCTTCTGCTGCGGGGTGTAGAACAGCTCGGTG
>NZ_DFTP01000085.1:8343-10590 GCF_002381585.1 Marinimicrobium sp. UBA4209 | reverse complement strand
CATCGAGTTGCAGCTGATAGCCGGCCAGATCAGTGCCGGACGCTTCGGCCATCATCTGCTTGGCGGCGCGACCTTCCGGCGTATCGGAATTCATGATCGCCATGGCTTCAAACCAGGCACCGGTGACCGCTTTACCCAGCTCGGGGTTGGCTTCCAGGGTTTCGGTGCGGACTGCCATGATGTCCAGAATTTCACCGGGAATCTGGGTCGAGTCAAACACCTTGTTGGCTTGCGGGTGCTTCATCACTTCGGCCAGTTGCGGGTTCCAGAGGGTACTGGCCTGCACTGCCGGGTCGTTGAAAGCGCTGGCGATATCCGCATCGGAGGTGTTGATGACATTGATGTCGCGCTCGGTCAGACCCACCGATTCCAGGGCGCGTGCCAGCGCGTAATGGGAAACTGACAGCTCCAGCAGGTACACATCCAGGCCCTTGATGTCCTCCAGGCTGTCCCGGTCTTTGAGCACGACGGCGTCGTTGCCATTGGAGTAATCGCCAGTGATCAGTGCCGTGGTGTCGACACCGGAGGCGGCGGGAATGGTCAGCAGATCCATGTTGGTCATGGTGGCACCATCGAAGCGCCCGGCGGTGTACATATTGATCGGCTCAATGTAGTCGTTGATCTGTACCAGCTCGACTTCAATGCCGTACTTCTCGGCCCACTTGTCCATCAGGCCGGTTTCGTTGATGTAGTACCAGGGCATCCAGCCGACGTAGATCGACCAGGCCAGGGTGAACTTCTTCGGCTCCTCCTGGGCGTGGGCAAAAATGGCGGACAGCGACAGCAGCGCGGTCAGTGTCAGGGTTTTCAGAATGCGAAGGGTCATAATGTTTCTCCGGTGGCTTTTAATTGAGAACTTGGGTGTAGCGGGTCAGGGTGGCGGCTTCCCGGCCGAACCAGGCTTTGGCCTCTGAGGTCCAGGGCGTGTGCAGATCGAAGGGGCAGTGTGCCTCCAGTGTATCGATCTGGTAGCGGCGCTCGTGGGTGACTCCGTCAAGATTGAATCGGTGACGCACCTCCTGGTCTTCAACGAACCACTCGGATGTGGTTCTAGGGGAAAGGGGCTGGCCGATTCGGTCGGGTCGCGTGCTGTGTTCAATGGAATAGCCTTGGCTCAGTGAGCCCCGGGCCACAGAGGTTTCAAAATCGAACAGGCGCTGTATCGTGTCCGGACTGGCCGACTCAAGTTGCTTCTGGAGGCTTGCATCGTTCGACAACGGCTCCGGGCGACCGAGCACCAGTGCCGCATGATCGCCTGCGATGATCAGTCCGCCGCCGCGGTGAACGCAGTCACCGGTATCCAGGTTGCGTTGCTCGATCATCCGCAGTCCGATCAGGGGGCCGGCCTCGGAGGGTTGTGCGCGCCAATCCTCTACGTAGGCGCCGCTCGGTGCGAACTCGATCATGCAGTTGCCGATGCGCTTGAGCTCGGCCGGCTCCGGCCAGCGGTTGTGGGTCTGCAGCGCGGTCTCGTCAAACCAGCTCATTAGTTCGCCATCCCATTGCGATCGCGCTTCCCAGCCTTCGTAGTCGGCGAGGCGGCGCAGTTCCGCGGGGCTGTATTCATTCAGTGCCTTGGCGGGCACCTGCTGCTCTGCAACCGGCAGTCGCAGATCGATGGTGGTATTGCGGCTCTGGAACCAGTACACGATGGTCTGGTTGTCGGACTCGCCACTGGCGAAACTGATGCAGCGGCGACGAAAACAGCCCAGCATCCAGTCGGGCACGCCGGCGGTGGCCGGTCGAGCGTGACGTTCCAGTAATTCCTGCAGAGTCATACCGCGCCCCCCGCCTTTTGGCCGAACGAGGACAGGCCTTTGGCGCCCTCTGGCAGCTCCAGTTCGCCTCGGGCCAGGCGCTGTTTCAGGTATTCGAACGTCTGAATGGTCTGGGCGTACAGGTGCTCCCCGGCGATCAGGGGTTCGTAGCGCGGTGGCTGATCGTCGCTGACCAACTCGGGCAGCGGTTCAATTACCGTGTCGTAATCGAGATTGCAGAACATCGGGAAGGAGTAGCGCTCCTCGGCCACTTTACGGACCCGGTGAGAGGTAGCCACGAAGGCACCGTTGCTGAGCGCTTCCATCATGTCACCGATGTTGATAACAAAGGCATCGTCCTGCAGTGGAACATCAATCCACTCGCCTGCGCCGTTGAGCACTTCGAGTCCGGGAGCCGTGGGCTTCAAAATGGTGAAGCACTCATAGTCGGTGTGGGCACCAATCCCCGGGGTGTCCGGCGGCAGGTCCG
>NZ_DFTP01000085.1:5372-8267 GCF_002381585.1 Marinimicrobium sp. UBA4209 | reverse complement strand
CGGGGTGTCCGGCGGCAGGTCCGGATTGTACGGGTAGTGAATCAGCCGCAACTGACTGGGCGGGCGACGGATGTGTTGGCTAAAGGTGTCTTCGGCCAGGCCGAGCGCCAGCGCAAAACCGCGAAACAATTGGTGCCCGAGGGCGAGCACCGATTGGTAGTAGGGGAGTATGTCTTCTTTGAAACCGGGCATGTCCGGCCATTGGTTGGGGCCCAGCATCGGGCGGCGATGTGCCGGCTCGAGCATATCGTAGCCAATGTCGTAGGCTTCTTTTTTGTCGACGCTCTTGGCGCCGTAAAAGCGTTCCTCCCCTTCCGGGACGTAGCCGCTGTGATTGACGGAGTGGCCAATGTACTGACGCATTTTTTCGGCGTAGGGCAAGGCGAAGTATGCTTTGGTCCGGGCGATCAGTCGCTCGGTGTAGTCGGCGGGGATACCGTGGCCGACCACATACAGAAAGCCGGCATCGCGGGCCGCCTGACCCAACTGCTCGGCGGCGGCCTGGCGCTGGCTCGGGTCGCTCGACCCCAGGCCCGACACATCGACCACCGGCAGCGTCTGGAAGGCGGTGTGTGGATTGTCTGAAACTTTGCCGGGTGTCATCTGGATTACCTCTCGGTTTGTGCTCAAGGTATCTGGTCGTCCAGATGGTAAGCCGGCCCTCCTCGGCCGTCCGGGTCGTCCCGGGGGTCATGGCATCGCTCAATGATGAAGGCGGACGTCCCGGTCCGTGCCTGATCGCTGGAGATCAAACGGTCCTGACTGAGAATCTGCAGAATTCGTACCAATCACGAGGGCAGGGGCATACGTGGTTGATCTGTCTGGGGTTTTTCGATGGCGGCATGGTTCGCTGACTGATGGATGCTGCTCGGAACGGGTGTCGTTGCACCTTTTTGGGGCAAGCGCACCGGCGGATGATGTTTTTTGGGACACGGCGAAACCGGGTTGACTGGTATATGCTCAAGAGACCACGGGTTAATAGAAAGGGGACAGGAATGACCGGCGTGAAGGAGGTGTTGGTTTGCTACGACGAACGGGTATTGGCCCATGAGCCGGATACCAACGCGGCGTTTTTACCCGGCCGACTGGACAAGCGGGTACGACAGGTGCTCTCCGGGTTGAATGTACAGTGGCGCTACCCCGAACATCCGGGGAGGGTGACGGCCATTCTTGACCTGTTGGCGCGCGCGCCGATCGAGGGCGTCCGCCTGACCGGTGGCCGTGCGGCCACCCCCGAAGAGTTGTCGCGGGTACATACCAGTGCCTACCTGCAGGACATCTATGCCCTGCGGGGCAAGAGTGCCTGGCTGGATCTGGATACCACGGCCGTGTCTCCGGGCAGTGTTGAAGCGGCCGAGGTGGCGGCGGGTACGGCCATCGCGGCAGTGGAGGCGGTGTTTAACGGTGAGGCCGAGCGGGCTTTTGCGTTGATCCGCCCACCAGGTCATCACGCAGAGCCGGTGCGGGCAAGGGGGTTTTGTCTGTTCAATAATGTCGCTGTGGCGGCGGCTCATGCCCAGTCGGCGCTGGGCTGTGAGCGGGTGTTGATTCTGGATTGGGATGCCCACCATGGTAATGGCACTCAGGACATTTTTTATGCCGACCCGGATGTGTTGTTTTTTGATATTCATCGGGCCGCCCCTTTTTATCCGGGCTCGGGGGCGCTCGAAGAGGTCGGTGCCGGGTTGGGGGAAGGGGCTACCGTTAACGTGCCGGTTCCGGCAGGGACCGGAGATCGGGTCTACCTGAAAATTCTGCGCGAACTGCTCGCCCCGGCGGTGGCCAGTTTCAAGCCGGACCTCATTCTGGTGTCGGCGGGGTTTGATGCCCACGGGTATGATCTCGCGCTGAACGTGTCGTACGAAGGCTTTGCCGCCATGACCGGAGTCCTGCAGGCTCTGGCGGATGAACACTGCCAGGGGCGGTTGGTCATGGTCCTGGAGGGCGGCTATAACCTGGAGTCGCTCTCGCACGGGGTGCACTCGGTGCTCCAGGTCATGGCCGGAGGGGAGGTGCCGGAGCCCGCCGTGTGCGGTCTGGCCGAGGCGGAAGCGGCGATCGCCTTTCATGTTCCGGCGTTCTGGGCCGTGGAGGGAGACTGACCTCAGAGGTGTTCCAATCTGGGCCGGGGAGTGCGATCGGTGGCAGAGCAGTAATGAATGCAGTCCCGCCCGCGGTCCTTGCCCGAGTAGAGCGCCCGGTCGGCCATCGCGTACAGCTCATCCGGGCTCAGGCTGTAGAGGGCGCTGACCAGCCCGACACCCAGTGAGGCAGTCAACTGCGTCGGGACACCGTCAGCCGGCGGCGGCGAGATCGGCAAGGGAATGGTTTTGAGCGCCTGGCGGAAGGCCTCCAGCCGCTCTGAGACGGTGTGCAGATTGCGCGTATAAAACAGTATCGCAAACTCCTCTCCCCCCACGCGAAACACCGCATCCCCTGAGCGTTTCCAGTGCAGCTGCAGCAGGTCGCTTACGTTTTCCAGCACCCGGTCCCCGGCGGGGTGTCCGTAGTGGTCGTTCAGTGCCTTGAAGTGATCCAGGTCCAGTAGCGTCAGACAGAGAGTCTGGGTGGGCTCACGTTGCAGTCGGCGCAGTTCACTTTCCAATTTGGGGTAAAAGGTGCGTCGGTTGAGCAGGCCGGTCAGGGCATCGGTTATCGACTCCCGCTCCAGTTTGTCCGCCAGATTCTGCAGCTCGCGGGTTTTGGTTTCCACCCGCTGTTGCAGCTCGGCATTCAACTGTTCTTTCTGCTCGATCAGCTGTTGTTGGCTGACCAGATCTTTCTGTTTGAGTTCGTTAATGCGGTAGGCCAAAGCCAGTGATAGCACGAGAATTTCGATCAGTGAGCCGAGGTTGAGGGCATTCTCCAATAACCAGCTTGAGGGCAACAAACCGA
>NZ_DFTP01000085.1:4529-5352 GCF_002381585.1 Marinimicrobium sp. UBA4209 | reverse complement strand
GTAGTAGGCAAACACTGCGCCGATCAGCAGCGTCCAGGCGAGCAGAAAGATACGGGCGGAGACCGATCCTCGCAGCGACGCGCGGGCTCCGGCGTACAGCACAACCAGAAGAATCACAACGGCGATAGGAATTAGCACCGCAAAAGTGGTTGCGTAGACATCCATCACCGCCAGCCCTGTGGGGATCAGCAAAAGGGCGCTGAGCCCCCAGAGCAATCGGCCGGTGAGTGGGAGTGTCTGTCTGAGGTTGAGGAAGCCCTGGGTGAACGCCACCAGGGAGAAAAACAACCCACAGGACAGTACCGCGACCGCCATATTGTTGAGGGTGGGGTAGTCGGCCAGCAGACTGATGCCCAGGTAGCCGCGAAATGCCAGATTCCAGCTGAGGAAGAAGAACAGGTAGACGCTGTAGAGCACAAAGTTCCGCTCGCGGGTGACCAGGCCGACGATCAGGTTGTAGAGCAGCAGGATGGTGATGGCGCCGTAATAAAAGCCGAATCCGAGGGACTCGGCATCATTGCGTTTGAAAAACGCCGCGTCGCTGCTGAGGGTCAGCGGCAGTGCATCGTAGAGGCCGTCGTGACTGCTGAAGCGAATCAGCAGGGTTCCGCTCTGATCGGGCGTCAGCGGTAATGAAAGCGCAAAAGCCCGGTAGCGGAAGGGGCGGTCACTCAGCGGCCGGCGGTCGCCGGTGTGCCATTCGCGGACAGTACCGTCGTCGATCATCCACCAGGCGTCAATGTAATCCTGCAGAGGTTGGGCAATATCCAGGATCAGCCGCCGAGGGCGGGTGTCGGTATTGGTGATATCCAGCCGGAGCCAG
>NZ_DFTP01000085.1:4163-4460 GCF_002381585.1 Marinimicrobium sp. UBA4209 | reverse complement strand
AGGCACGGTCGCTGAAGCTGAAGTTGGGGGCAGAGGATGACAGGGGTTGCCAGGCTCTGGTCGTATCGGCCAACAGGTCTGAGGGCGTGAGGTTGCCCTCCTTGGGTTGCTTGAGGATTAGCGCCTTGCCGGTCAGGTCGTAGGTGTCCTGCCCCGGGGTGATGTTCAGGGAGTGGGGCGCGTGCGGGTCATTGCCCCAGGCGGGCGATGCGAGCAGCGAAAACAGCAGTGACAGACTCAGCAGCCAGTGGCGTCTGGTCATCAGGTCCCTCCTTTCCGTGAGGTCCGGGTTGTCGG
>NZ_DFTP01000085.1:3778-4045 GCF_002381585.1 Marinimicrobium sp. UBA4209 | reverse complement strand
TTTACGGCGCCGGTGCAAATTCCGGCGTCGGTGTGCTCAGCGCCTGTCCAAGCGACCGAAGTTGCTCGCTCAAGCCCTGGGGATCAATCTCGTCCGCTTCATTCAGATTCCGGCTCAGTGTCTGCCATTGGGGCTGCCAGTCAGTGCGCGTCGGCTCGGGGACCAACCACTGCACGACCGCTGGATCTCCGGCGTTCAGCAACTGGTCGGTGCCGGCAAGGGCGCTGATCACCACACTCAGGGATTGTCCCGCAAAGGCGTTGTGGG
>NZ_DFTP01000085.1:2503-3768 GCF_002381585.1 Marinimicrobium sp. UBA4209 | reverse complement strand
CAGTTCAGGTTCTTCGAGTTGCGCCAGCTCCCGGGGCAGGCGCTCCCGCAGCAGTGACCGGAGCGCGTCGCGCAACAGGGGCAGTCGGCTGGAGGGGCTGAGCTGTCGGTAGGTGGCGGGAAGTCGCCCGCTGGTGGATTGCCAGTGTTGCTCGAGCAGTGCCAGGTCGTCCTGCAGTAACTGGCTGATCAGACGCACCAGGGCGCGGCGGCGGTTGTTGGGCAGTTGATCGACGGTCCGTTCGGCGTTCATCGGGTCGTCCCCGGCGGAGGTGCGGGGCTCGAAGTCACTCACCGGTCGGTCGCCCTGCTCATCCCAGAGCAGGAATTCCAGCGCGTGCAGGCCCAGAGCCACGTCGGCCTCATCGGTCAGACCGTGCTGTTCGCGCAGGGTCTGTGCGTTGATGGAGAGGGTAATGTCGTTGACGATGCCGCTGTAGGGATAGTTCTCCAGGCCATCCAGGTACCCGGGCTGGATGGGGTGCGCGTCCACCTGAAAGGCGATTTCCCTCAGGTCACCAAACAGGCCGGGACTGCTTTCACCCAGAGTCAGCAGCGGCTCGAGATGGTGCCAGCGGGTGTGGCACTGATGCCAGGCCTCACGGGTGGCCGCGAGGCTGCCCTGCGCCGGCTGAGCCAGGAAAGCGTCGAGACGCTCATGCATTTCAGCACAGGCCGTGCGCGCCCCGCTGAGCCACTGCTCTCCCTGCCGCCAGGCCGCCAGGGTGCTGTCAGCCAGAGCTGGGTCGGGGGCGGCAATGCTCTGTGTCTCGCGGGGCGATTCATCGGGAGTGGGGCCAGGGGACTCCGGACCCGGGTCGCAGCCGATCAACAGCAGGGCGGTGAGCAACGGGAGGGGGTGGGGGAACCGCATGGTCAGTCCCTCAGGCTGATGATCGGCCATTGACGTGCCTGCGCGGCCTCGGCCAGGCGCGGGTCCGGGTCAACGGCGGTCGGGTAACCCACCGACTCCAGCAGTGGCAGGTCGTTGGCCGAATCGCTATAGAAGTGGGCGTGTTCCAGAGCGTGGGGGTGTTCTTTCAGCCACTCCTTAAGACGGGTGACCTTGCCGCCCTGGAAGCAGGGCGTGCCGGTCGGGCGCCCGGTGTAGCCGTCGGGGCCGCGCTCGGCCTCACTGGCCAGCAAATGGGGAGTGCCCAGGCGCTGTGCGATTGGGGTGGTGACCACATCATTGGTGGCGGTGATGATCAGCAGTTGATGCCCTTGGTCTCGGTGGCGCTGAATCAGCGCCTGTGCCTTGTCCAG
>NZ_DFTP01000085.1:1917-2445 GCF_002381585.1 Marinimicrobium sp. UBA4209 | reverse complement strand
ATCAAGGGCTCGATCCACTCGGACAGAAATTCGCGCTGCAGCTCGGCCACCTGCTGGTCGCTCAGGGAGGCAAAGGGCGCAAGGGAGAACCCCAGGTACTCGTGAATGTCCAGGCTGCCGTCCTGATAGGCGCGGTAGAAGTCGTCGTTGCGGGATTTGTACTCCCCGGGATCGACCAGCGCCTTGTGGATCAGGAATTCGCCCCAGCGGTGGTCGCTGTCACCGGCGATCAGGGTGTTGTCCAGGTCAAAGATTGCGAGACTCACGGGGTACCTGCGGTTGCTTGGCCAAAGCCGCTAAGCATAGCGGCTCCTCAGGCCGGGCTCAACTGCGCCAATTGCTGAGCGCAATGACTTTATGGAACAATAGGCCGGAGTACTTTTATAACGACTGAAATAAGGATTGGCTGAGTCCCGTGATAGACGCCGAAGGTTTTCGCCCCAATGTGGGTATTGTATTGACCAATGACCAGGGCCAGTTGCTCTGGGCGCGGCGCGTTGGGGGGCAGGATGCCTGGCAGTTCCCGCA
>NZ_DFTP01000085.1:1090-1685 GCF_002381585.1 Marinimicrobium sp. UBA4209 | reverse complement strand
GGTCAGCTACTGGTATCCGCTGGCGAAAGTGGTTGCCTTCAAGCGCGAGGTCTACCGCCGAGCGCTCAAGGAGCTCTCTCCCTACCACAGCCAACTCGAGGCCGCCTGGTTTGATCCGGCCCGTGCACCGGCGAGTCGCACATGCTGAACTCCCTGCGTTCCATCGTCCAGGAGGTTAACGCGGCGCGGGACCTGAAGACCGCGCTGGCGATCATCGTCTCCCGGGTCAAGACCGCCATGAAAACCGAGGTGTGCTCGGTGTATCTGCGCGGCCCCGAGGGCGACTATGTACTGATGGCGACCGAGGGCCTCAATGCCGATGCGGTCGGTCGGGTGCGGCTGAAAGACGGTGAAGGTCTGGTCGGCCGGGTCGTCACCCGGGAAGAGCCCATCAACCTCGAGCAGGCTGAAACCCACCCCAGTTACCAATACTTCCCCGAAACCGGTGAGGAGCGCTTCAGCTCGTTCCTCGGCGTTCCCATTATCCACCACCGTAAAGTGCTGGGGGTGCTGGTGGTCCAGCAGGTGGAGCGGCGCCGGTTCGATGAGGGCGATGAAGCCTTCCTTGTCACCATGTCAGCCCAATTGGCGGGGG
>NZ_DFTP01000085.1:826-1048 GCF_002381585.1 Marinimicrobium sp. UBA4209 | reverse complement strand
GATCGCCCACGCCGAGGCGACCGGGGTGATGGTGGCCATTGGCGAAAAGGCGGCGCAAGCCAAATTTGCCGGGGTGTCCGGCGCCTCCGGGATTGCCATGGGCGAGGCGGTGGTGATAACGCCGCCGGCCGATCTGCGCTCGGTGCCCTATAAAACCTGCACCGATGTGGAGGCGGAACTCGCCTTTTTCCAGAAGTGCCTGCAGGCGGTGCGGGAAGATAT
>NZ_DFTP01000085.1:0-758 GCF_002381585.1 Marinimicrobium sp. UBA4209 | reverse complement strand
AAAGGTCTGGGCGAGCAGCTCAAAACCCGGCTGAACCGGGAGGAGCAGGCGCTCTTTGATGCCTACCTGGCGATGCTAAATGATGCGTCGCTGGGGAAAGAAGTCACGGAACGGATTCGCCAGGGGACTGCCGCGCCATCGGCCTGGGCCGATGTGATTCTGGAGCACGAACGCACCTTCAGCAGCATGAATGACGCCTACCTCCGGGAGCGGGCGACGGACCTGAGAGATCTGGGTCGGCGAGTACTCGCTTACCTGCAGGAGTCCAACCAGAAGTGCCGCATTTATCCCGATCAGACCATTCTGGTGGGAGAAGAGCTGACCGCCTCCATGCTCGGCGAAATTCCCAAGGACAAGCTGGCCGGCCTGGTGTCGGTGCAGGGCTCGAGCAACTCCCACGTGGCCATTCTCGCCCGGGCCATGGATATCCCCACGGTGATGGCGGCCGTGGACCTGCCCTACACTCAGGTGGATGGGCGGACCCTGATCGTCGACGGCTACAAGGGCACGGTGTACACCGATCCGGGCCCGGAGCTGCGCAAGCACTACAAGGCGATTTATCTCGAAGAGCAGGAGCTGGTCAAGGGCCTGGAAGCGCTCAAGGACCTGCCCTGTGAAACCACCGATCACTACCGGCTGCCGCTATGGGTGAACACCGGTCTGATGACCGATGTGGTCCGCTCCCTGGAGCGCGGCGCCGAAGGGGTCGGCTTGTACCGCACTGAAGTCCCTTTTCTGCTGCGCGATCGCTTTCCCAG
>NZ_DFTP01000051.1:0-17947 GCF_002381585.1 Marinimicrobium sp. UBA4209 | reverse complement strand
GGGCCAAGGGTGTCCTTTTCAAACCGTCGCTTCATGGATGAAGCGATGGAGCCCCATGGATGGGTTCATGTGTTTTGAAAAGGACACCCTTGGCCCCGGAGGCTCATTGGTTGCTTCGGCGTTTTGTGTGTTCTTTCTGCTCTACCCTATTAAGTTTGGGACGTTGGTGTATAAACGGGTGAACAGGTCCATGAACTCTCTGAGTAGCCAGGGGCCGGCAATCATGACTGAGGCCAGGGTGACAAGCAGGCGTGGCAGGAAGCTCAGGGTCTGTTCGTTGATCTGGGTGGCGGCCTGGAACATGCTCACCACCAGGCCCACCAGTAGGCCGGGGCCGACGATGACGACCAGCATCAGGATGACGAGGTAGAGGGCGTCGGCGAAGATGTCCATGACAACTTCCGGGGTCATAGGGCCTCCTTATACACCGAAGCTGGCGGCGAGTGTGCCGATGATCATGGCCCAGCCGTCGACCAGGACGAAGAGCATGATTTTGAACGGCAGTGAGATGATCAGGGGCGAGAGCATCATCATGCCCATGGCCATGAGCACGCTGGCAACGACGATGTCGATGACCAGGAACGGGATGAAGATGATGAACCCGATCTGGAAGGCGGTTTTGAGTTCGCTGGTGACGAATGCCGGGACCAGGATGCTGAAGGGGGTGTCCTGGGGTGTCTGGATGTCCGGGTTGTCGGCGATGCCGACGAACAGTTCGATGTCGGATTCTCGGGTCTGGGCCAGCATGAACGCGTGGAAGGGTTCGGTGGTTCTCGCCAGTGCAGTCTGGGCGTTGATTTCTTCGTTGATGTAGGGCTGCAGGGCTTCGGCGTTTACGCGTTCGAACACGGGCTGCATGATGAACAGGGTCAGAAACAACGAGAGGCCGATCAGTACCTGGTTGGACGGCGATTGCTGTAGGCCCAGGGCCTGACGCAGGATGGCGAAGACGATGATGATCCGGGTGAAGGAGGTCATCATCAGCAGGATCGCTGGCAGGAAGGTGAACGCGGTCATGATCGCGAGGATCTGGAGCGTGACCGAGTATTCTTCCGAGCCGTCCGGGTTGGTGGTGACGGTCAGGGCCGGTAAGCCGGGAATGGCGGGCAGGGAGCCGCCGACGCCCTGCTCTGCTGGCGGCTGGGTTTCCGGCGCTTCCTGGGCCAGGGCCGGTCCCGCGCCGAAGCCCAACAGGACCAACAGCAGCAGCGAGCAGAAAAAACGGTAGTGAACTGAGGGGTAAGGCTTCATCAGGGCTTGGTGTTCTTGTTCATGATGTTCATCAACCGCTGTTTGAAGTCGCTGCTTCTGACGCCTTGTGCGTCGATCACCGGTTCTTCAAACACGTGCAGTGTACGGATTTGTTGGGCGGTAACGCCGAGCAGCAGCTGCTGACCGCCCACTTCCACCACCAACAACCGCTCACGGGTCCCCAACGGCAAGGTAGCGACCACTTTCATGGCCGACGAGTTCGTGAAGGCACCCTGACCAAAGCGGCGCAGCAACCAGGCAAGGGCGAAGATCAGTGCGATGATCAGCAGCAGGCTGAACAGCACACTTATCAACTGAGTGGCGGCACTTCCTTCCATCAGCGCAGCTTCTTGATCCGTTCGGATGGACTGATGACGTCGGTCATCCGAATGCCGAATTTTTCGTTCACCACCACCACTTCACCGTGGGCGATCAGGGTGCCGTTGACGAGCACGTCCAGAGGTTCGCCCGCCAGCCGGTCCAGTTCAATCACCGAGCCCTGGTTGAGTTGCAGCAGGTTGCGAATGGTGATGGAGGTGCGCCCCACTTCCATGGAAATGGACACCGGGATGTCCAGAATCACATCCAGATCCGGGTTGGTGTTGGGCTGCTCGTCTTCGGTCAGCTCATCCAGGGCAACGCGGTCGACGTCGCGACCAAAGTCCTGTTCCTGCCCGGCGCTGTCCGAACCTGCATCGGCAGTGTCATCGTCGCCCTCATCACCCTGCTCCATCATGGCCGCTTCCCACTCGGCCGCCATGGCATCCTGATCTTTATCGTCGTCGTGGGTATCATTTTCGTTTGCCACTGGAGCCCCCTTCGTTTGCCGTAATGTTATAGGCTGAACTGTGATCAATTAAACCGTGAATTTTCAAAGCCAGATTGCCGCGAATCTGTCCCAATCGGGTGCGGAACATGGGCACACCGTTGGCGGTGACGACATGGTATTCCGGAAACTCCACCGGAATCACATCACCCGCCTTCAGGTTGATGATGTCCCGCAGGGTAATTTCGCGCTGAACAATATCGCACTCAAGATCGACCTGAGCGGCGAGGACATCCTCGCGCAGCGCTTTGACCCAGCGTTCATCTTTTTCGTCGCTGTCACTCTGCAGACCGGAATCCAGCACCTCCCGGATCGGTTCGATCATGGAGTACGGGACCGTGATATGCAGATCGCCACCGCCGCCATCGAGCTCGACGTGGAAGGTGCTGACCACCACCACTTCGCTCGGGCTGACAATATTGGCCAGGGACGGGTTGACCTCTGAGTTCATGTATTCAAAGGTAATGGGCATGACCGCTTTCCAGGCCTCGCCGAGATCGATGAACACCTGATCGAGCACCATCTGCACCACACGCAGCTCGGTCGGAGTAAATTCCCGGCCCTCAATTTTGGCGTGCCGGCCATCGCCGCCGAAAAAGTTGTCCACCAGCTTGAATACCAGGCGCGCATCCAGAATGATCAGGGCATTGCCGCGCAGCGGGCGGAACTTCACCATATTCAGACTGGTCGGCACATAGAGGGTGTGCACATATTCGCCAAACTTCTGGATCTGGATGCCGCCGACGGATACATCCGCCGTGCGCCGCAGCAAATTGAACATGCTGATGCGGGTGTAGCGGGCGAAGCGCTCATTGATCATTTCCAGCGTGGGCATGCGCCCGCGGACGATGCGGTCCTGGGTGGTCAAGTCGTAGGCTTTGACCGGGTCCATCTCCAGATCGTCATCGGTATCGATATCGCCTTCATCGACCCCGTGAAGCAGCGCATCAATTTCGTCTTGTGAAAGTAAGTCTTGCACGAGCGGCTACCTTATGGTTTTTACTGCATCACAAAGCTGGTAAACAGAACCTGTTCGACACCGGGCTGCCCCATCTCCTGCTCGAGAATGGCCTGAACCCGACGCAGCGCGTCCTGACGCAGCAACTCCCGACCTTCCGGTGTCTGCAGGTCTTCAAACTCCTGGCCGCTGAACAGCATGATCAGATCATTGCGAACCCGGGGCAGATGTTGCTCCAGTACTTTGACCACCTCATTGTCGCGCAGCATCAGATTGACTTCGGTCTGAAGAAAGCGCTGCCGGCCACGCACATTGTAGTTGATGACAAACTTTTCCTTCAGTGGAAAGTAGATAGCCTGCTGGCGCGCGGGCTCCAGGGGTTCCACCGGTTCGGCTTCAGCGGTTTCACCCTCGGGCGCCGGCTCATCCGGAGCCAGGAAGTGCAACAGTCCAAGGGTTACCCCTACCGACAAAACCACCAGCAACAGCGCCAGTACAGCCAGTTTGATTTTCTGCTTACGTTGGGTCTTGCGGTCGACTTCCGCCTGTTCTTCTTCGGTCAGCTCGCGCTCATCTTCTTCGGCCATGCCAAAATTCCGTCATTCACAGTGCTTGAAGGGGATAGAGCAAGCCCCGTGCCAAGTCAGGCACGGGGCTTGCGCGGATACTTTGGCACAGGGAAGGCGTCCGGGCAAGAAACAACGAAGGTTGGGTGAAGGTTAGGGGGGAAATGAGCACGGCGCTTCGGGGCGAAGCGCCGTGCGTCCGGCACGTTTCAGCTCAAGGTTAGAGGTGTTCAACTCAAGCGTAGTGGTCCACCAGTCGATCACTGATACGCTGCTCGATCATTTCACCCTCTGGATCATCGGCATCGGAACCCAGGCCTCGACCCGCCGTCCGGCCATCGCTCTCCTCACCCGCCTGCTCCTGGCCTGACTGATCCGAGACATTCACATCCACCAGATCCAACCCCTGCTCCGCGAACATTTCCCGCAGACGGTTGGCGTTCTGGTCCAGTGCTTCCCTGACCGCGACCTGTGGGCTGGTGAAGGTGACACTGATTTGATCCTGGTTGGCGCTGACTCGAACCTGCATGGGTCCCAGGTCCGGTGGATCCAGACGCAACTCCGCCGTGGAAAGCTTCTGAGCGGCCATCCACAGCACTTTTTGGCCCACCGCCTGCCCCCACTGACCCTGCCCCACCGGGACCCGCACATCGGTCTGCACGGTAAATCCCCGCTCGGTCGGAGAGAGCGCCTGGCCGCGGTTGGCCCCATCCAGTTGCGCCAGCGCATTGGCCGGGGACTGGGTCCCATCAAACGACGTGCTGGCCTTGGAACTCGATTGTGTCGAGATATCGGCAATCGCCTGCAGGGTCTGGGCAAAGGCCTCTTTACCGTTCTTGCCTGCCGCGACACTCAACTCCAGCAGCCCCTTCAACTCAAGCCCTTCACCCCCCTTGTCCGCGGAGGCCGTCGCAACCAACCCGGGCAGCAATCCAGTATCGGGGGTGGCCCCCTGTCGTTGGGTGGCCAGCGCACTCAGTTGCGACAGATAAGCGGCGCCATTGCGCCCAATGGCATCGCGGAGGTGGTTGGCATCCGGAAACCGGGTCATCAGCTCGGGCAACGCCGTCATGGGAATGGCTTCCAGGCTCTCGGCCACTTGATCCAGGGGCGCGCCGTCTTTCAGGTCCGACAGCAATTGGCGCAGCGCCTTTTCCAGTTCCGGTGACAGGCTGCCTTCATCCAACTGGACCTTGAGTTGCTCCAGTATGGCGGTCACATCCTCGGAGAGCGCCGCCCAATCCTCTTTGCTCAGATTGGCCAACAGCGCTTTGTCGTCTTTCGTCAGGGTGGTGCTCACATCAGTGCCGCCGGCCGCCCTGGCATCATCGGCCGATGCGGTCGGCTCTTGGGAGGCGCCCTTTTGCGGAGCGTCGTTTGCCTCGGGGCGCCGGGAAGTGGTTGGCCCATCGCTCCGGACGTCACGGTCTTCTGGCCCTCTCTGAGCATTGGCGGGTTCCCGCTGCGCCGCTTCGCGGGGCTCAGTTCGGCGGCTTGGGGCGGTCTCCTCCCGCGAGGACCCCGAGCCGGTGCGAGCACGGTCCGTCGTGCCGTCAAAAACCTGCCGAAATCCATCGCCCTCCGGCGCCGAACGGCGCTGGAGCGACGATGGTTCTGAATTGAAAGACAACAGATTGCTGATTTGCGATTGACCTGGCATCGACACCACTCCGGCAAGGTTAGCGGCAAAGGTTTGCCGCTAACCGGTTAAACTGGGGCAAACGCCCGTTTCTGGGAGGGAAAATGCAAGGTTAGTGCCAGCCGCGTTCAGCCGGCGAAACTGTTCAAGGTGACTTTGAGTTTGGCGAATTCTTCCTGCACGGATACCAGCTGTTGTTCGAGCCCATCGATGTCACTGGCGCGCCCACGCGATTCCATCTCCTGGCATAGATCCGCCAACCGCTCAGCGCCCAGGTTATTGCAGCTGCCTTTGAAGCTGTGCGCCTGACGCCAGACGGTGTCGCTATCCTGCGCAGCCAGGGCTCGCTGAAGCTGGCGAATACGCTCTTCCGAGTCGGTCAGAAAAGTATTGATCAACACCGGGAACTGATCGTCCATCACCTCCTGCAGCGTCGTCAAAACTTCTCGATTGAGATGGGTTTCCGAACTCATGGGGCGCGCCTCTGGTTGGTCACTTTATTGGCCACTTGTCCGCTCGTATCAGTCATCGGAACTCCATGAAAATACCGCTTCTACCCGGTTACCTTCACTGGGATACTGGACAGCATCGCACAGTTTTTCAACCAGAGCGAGCCCTCGACCGGCGTACCCCAGGGCCTCTCCCGGCGTGGCCACGCTTGCCTCATCCCGACCATCAAATCCGGGACCACTGTCCTCTACCGCTATGCGTAACACCCCGCCCTCTTCGGTGGTGCTGTGGTGGAGATGGATGCGAATCAACCCCTCGCTGACGTCGTCGAGGCGCTGCTGGCGGATTTCATAATAGTGGGCGAACCCCTCCGGCGTTCCCTTCAGCCCGGAGTCCAGCCCCAGAATGCCATGCTCAAGGGCGTTGGAATACAGTTCGGACAGAATGGTGTACAGGGTGCCGCTGTGCTGACGCAGACCGGGCACCTCCACCAGAATATTCAGCAACAGGGGCATGGGATCAAACTGGCGGAAACTGGCCGGCAGGATATCAAAATTCATAGTCCATTCGGACAGGGTGGAGCGGTTGCGCCGCTCCGCTTCGGCGGCCACCGCATTGACTTTTTCCGGCCG
Organism: Marinimicrobium sp. UBA4209; assembly: GCF_002381585.1. Lineage (NCBI taxonomy): Bacteria > Pseudomonadati > Pseudomonadota > Gammaproteobacteria > Cellvibrionales > Cellvibrionaceae > Marinimicrobium > Marinimicrobium sp. UBA4209. The sequence continues at coordinate 11,625 of NZ_DFTP01000051.1, read as the reverse complement.
GTCCATCCGGATTTCCACCAGCGACAGGTCATCGTCACGCTCCCCTTGGCCGACAAACTGCTGGACCCTGGCCAGGATGTCATCAAACAGGGCGTCATCGTTTCTGGCGTCGGCGCCCCGGTGTTCCGCAAACACCGCCTTGAGTCGCTCCTCACCAAACATTTCGCCCTCGGGGCTGCGAGCCTCATGGATGCCATCGGACCAGAGATAGAGACGATCCCCCCAGGCCAACTCGTAGGTTTCCATGTCATCCTTGAAGGCGCTGTTTCCCAACACGCCCAAGGGTAAGTGGGTCGAGGTAATCGGCTGCGGCGGTTCATTGCCCTGGCGGAGAATATAGCCAGGAGGCAGGCCACCACTCCAGACCCGTATACGCTGGCGTCGAAAATTGATGTCCGCCATGGTGGCGCAACAGAAAATGCCGACCGGCAGAATGGTTTTCAGCTTGTGGTTGATTTCCCGCAGGATATCGCTCATGGCGAACCCTTTGGACACCATCCCGTAAAAAGTGGAGGCGAGCGGAATGGCGCCCACCGCCGCCGGCAGGCCATGGCCGGTAAAATCACCCAGCAGTACCATCATGCTGCCCCCCGGACGCATACCGGCGACCAGAATGTCGCCGTTGAACACCGCCAGTGAGGACAGGTAGTAGCGGACATTGTTGGAGTCCAGACAGCCACTGTGGGCAATGTTGTCAAACACCTGTTTGGCGACCGTCTGCTCCTGCAGCAGGTGCTGGTTGTGACGGCTGATCTGATCGCGCTGATCGAGGATGGTGGTGTGCATGGCTCGCATGCGATTGAACGCGCGAATTTTGGCCTGGATTATGACCCGGTTGTAGGGCTTGGACAGAAAATCGTCACCCCCGGCATCCAGGCACTGAACCAGGGATTCGGTATCGGTCAGAGAGGTCAGGAAAATGATCGGTACCAGGGCCTCACCCGCGAGGGCCTTGATCCGCCGCGCGGCGCCAAAACCGTCCAGGTTGGGCATCAGGGCATCGAGCAGGACCAGGTCCGGTCGCTCGCGCTCGAACTCCGCTACCGCTTCCCGCCCGTCCCGGGCACTGATCACCCGATGGCCGTCGCGGGCGACAATGGCCTGCAGAATCTGGCGATCCGTGTCGGAGTCGTCAGCAATCAGGATGGTCAGCGGACTGTCGTCGGTCATGCGCAGCGTCTCCATTCGCGCCCGGGGCGGCCGGTGGCCGCCCGGCCGAAGCCGATCAGAACATCAGGGATCGGCCCCTTGGGTACCCGATTACTGGATATCGAATAGCTGTTCGAAGTTGGATATGGTCAGAATCTTCCTGACATCCGGGCTGCAGTTGCGGATTTCGATGCTCGCCCGATCGCCCCCGGCGTGATCCCGTAGCAGCAGCAACATGCCCAGGGCGGAGCTGTCCAGGTAGGTTGTTTCCTGAAGGTCCACCCGATAGCGCTCCGGCGCCTTATCCAGGCGCTCGTAGGAGCCCCGGAAATCCTGGTGCGAGCTGAAATCGAACCGCCCCTGGATGTAGATGGTGAGCAGGGTTCCGTCGGATGACAGGGTGGAGGTTATCGCCATAACTGTTTCACATCCTTTCTGACACGTTATTGTTCAGGCCAAGCCTTCGAGCAAAAGCATTCCGGCACAGAGCGACCCTAAGCATAGCGTAATTCCCCTGCCCCGTCAGCGTTTTCGGCCGGGACCCGTCCGGCCCATACGCTGGGCCGCAAGATCGTCCAGCTCGCGCTGCTGGCGCTGCTCAAGGACGGCATTTTCCTCGCTGCGCATGCGCGCAATCATATCTTCCAGCGAGCGGCGGCGGTGGTATTTCTCCTGCCACCGCTGTCGGCACTGCTCCAGGTACTGACGCACCTGGGCCAATTTCTGCTCCTGCCCACCCAGCGCCTCGCCCAGGCGCTGCAAAAAACCACTGTAGCTCATCAGCGACTGGGCATCGACGCCCCGGCGCTGCTCGCGATAATCCGCCAGATACTGGGCCCGATAATCCTGCAGCTGGGCCAGTTGCCCCTCCTCCTGCTCCAGTTGCTGCCGGGCTTCCCCGAGCCGGGCGGCGGCGGCCTGTTCTTCACGCTCCGCCACCATCAAAACCACCTTGAGTCGTTCCGAGCGCTGCTCCACCATGATTTAGCGCTGTCCCCGGCCGCTGTGCTGCGCTGCGAGCGCGCCACGGCGCGGGCCAGGACCGGCGGGCCCATTGCCGGGCTGGCCGCGCCCCTGGGCCGCACCCGCTTGGCCCGACGGCTGCAGGGTGCGCTGCAGGTGATTGATGCTTTCATCAAGCTGCACCGCCTGCCCCAAGCCCTGCTGGATAAATGCCCGCAGGTGGGGGAAACGTTCAATGGCCGCATCGGTTTCGGGGTCCGCCCCGGGGGTATAGGCGCCGATGTTGATCAGGTCCCGGTTCTGTTGATAGCGGGACAACAACTGTTTGAAGCGTTGCATGGACTTCAGGTGGGGCTCAGCAACGATATTGGGCATTGCCCGGCTGATGGAGGCCTCCACATCAATGGCCGGATAGACGCCCTCCTCCGCCAGGCGGCGGGACAGGACAATGTGGCCATCCAGAATGGCACGGGCGGCATCCGCAATCGGATCCTGCAGGTCGTCGCCCTCCGATAGCACCGTATAGAAAGCGGTAATCGACCCCTCGCCCCTGGCCGCGTTCCCGGCCCGTTCGACCAGCTGGGGAATTTTGGCAAACACCGAGGGCGGATAACCTTTGGTGGCCGGCGGTTCGCCGATGGCCAGGGAAATTTCCCGCTGCGCCTGGGCAAAGCGGGTCAGGGAATCCATCAACAACAGGACATTCCGCCCCTGGTCCCGATAGTACTCGGCAATCCGGCTGCACAACTGGGCCGCCCGAAGCCGCATCAGAGGCGCATCATCCGCCGGCGAAGCCACCACCACGGCGCGCGCCATCCCCTCGGGCCCGAGAATATGATCGATGAACTCCTTCACCTCACGGCCCCGCTCGCCGACCAGTCCGACCACCACGACATCGGCCGTGGTGTATTTGGTCATCATGCCCATCAGCACACTTTTACCAACGCCGCTGCCGGCGAACAGACCGAGTCGTTGTCCGCGCCCCACAGTAATCAGGGCATTGATTGCGCGTATTCCCACATCCAGGGGTTCGCTGATCGGGTGGCGCTTGAGCGGATTGATGTCATGGGGTGCAAAGTCGAGAAAATCGTCACCCCGCAGGGGACCGGCGTCATCCAGAGGTTGCCCCAGGCCATTGACCACCCGGCCCAGCAAACGGGGGCCGACACGCATTCCCTGATGGGAGGAAATGGGAATCACCCGGGCGCCGGGCTGCAGACCTTCGACGCGCTTGACCGGCATCAGGTAGACAATGTCGTCGTCAAAGCCGACCACTTCCGCCTCGATCTTCCGACCGTCCCGATTGATGACCTGGCACTGGCGACCGACGGATACGTTGAGGCCGACGGCCTCCAGAGTCATGCCCACCGAGCGGGTCAGGCGACCTTCGGCTTCCGGTTTGGGCGCCTCGGGTACGCCGACGGGGCCGAAGCCGCGCAATCGGTCCAGCAGCGACGAGCGAGGCCCGGGCGGTGCAGGTGCATCGCTCACGGGGTTTCGTCTCCCGAGGACCGGCTGTCATATTCGTCACCGTCGGGCTGCACAGCGTCGCTCATATCGTCTTCGTCGCTCATCGCGGAGTCACTGCCCAATTGGCGATTCACAAATGCATCCAGTTGCTGAGCCAATCGATGCTCAATGGAGAAGTCGACTTGGCTTTCCTTGGTTTCCACCCGACACCCCCCGGGCAACAGTGCCTCATCAGAGTGAAACGTCCAGTCCAGGCGGTGCTCTTCAGCGTAGGCTTCCACCAGGGCGAGATCATCGGGGTTGAGGTAGATATGCAGATGTTCCGCACCGGCGGGCAATGCGGCCACGGCGGCGCGCACCGGCTCCATGATATGACTGGAGTCCGTCAGCAGTTCCCGTTCTACCAGGCTGCGCGTTAACGCACATACCGTGTCGAGCAACCACTGTTCCAGGGCATCCTCCTGCTCCGCCAGGGGCTCCCGAATGGCCTGTACCAGATGCTGAAAGCGCTGCTGCTCAGCGGCCAATTTCTGGCGCATCTCTTCCCAGCCTTTCTGCTGACCCGCCTCATAGCCTTCGGCTCGGCCCTGCTCAAAGCCGGCCTGGTACCCCTGCTCTCGCCCTTCCTGCTCGGCGGCGTCCACCAGGCGCTGCATTTCCTCGGCACTCAAGCCGCTGCTGCCGCCTTCGTAATCCACGTCTTCAATTTTTTCGCCCTTGCGCCGCTCTTCGTCCTCGGCGCGTTGGCGCGCTTCGCGCTCGGCGCTGGGCAGTACGCGGTCCTGTTCACCGTGAATCGGCGGCAGTACCCAGGCCTGATAGTGCTCAAGCTCTTCGGCGGGAATCCGGTTGGCAAGTTTTTTGGTGGTCATGGTTACGCCGCCGTTGGTGATGCGTCAGGAACAGAATCGGAAACAGGCCCGGCGCGATTAAAGCATTTTTTCGCCACTGCTGCTGAGCACAATTTCGCCGGCATCGGCCATGCGCCGGGCAATGGTGAGGATCTCTTTCTGGGCGGTCTCCACTTCGGACAAGCGCACCGGCCCCTTCACTTCCAGATCGTCGCGCAGCAGTTCGGCCGCGCGCTTGGACATGTTGCTGAAAATCTTGTCCTGAAGCTCGTTGTCGGCCCCTTTGAGCGCCACAATCAGCACTTCGGACGACACCTCACGCAGCAGCATCTGAATGCCCCGGTCGTCCACATCCTTGAGGTTGTCGAACACGAACATGAGGTCCTGAATCTGGTTGCCCATGTCCTCGTCCAGCTCCTTGATGGAATCCATCAGGTCGGCCTCGATGGAGCCTTCCAGGTGGTTCATAATTTCCGCCGCGGTCTTGTAACCGCCCACCGCCTTGGTCTGGGAAGAGGCGCTGCCGGTGAACTGTTTTTCCAGAATGTCGTTCAGTTCCTGCAGAGCGCTGGGCTGCACTGTATCCAGGGAGGCGACCCGCATCATAATATCCAGGCGCATCTTTTCGCTCAGATAACTGAGCACTTCCGCCGCCTGGTCAGGGTCGAGGTAGGACACCACAATCGCCTGAATTTGCGGGTGCTCATTGCGGATGACATCGGCCACGGAACGTGGCTCCATCCATTTGAGAGTGTCCAGACCGGTGGTATTGCCGCCCAGCAAAATACGGTCGATCAGGCCGCTGGCCTTGTCTTCGCCGAGGGCGGTCACCAGCATGTTGCGGATGTAGGCGTCGGAGTCGGTTCCCAGACCGGTGAGGGTGCGCACTTCTTCGAGAAAGTTGGTCAGGACGGCCTGGACATCACTCTGCTGGACGTTTTTCATCTGCGCCATGGCGCCGCCGATGCGCTGAACCTCCTTGGGGCCCATATGACGAAGCACCTCCGCCGCATCGGCCTCGCCGAGCGACATCAGGAGAATGGCCGCCTGATCCACATGATTCAATTTCGATGTAGGTTTGGCGGGGGCGTTTTTTTCCGCTGCAGGCGCTTTTTCAGCCACGGGATTCCTCTCTCACTCAGTTGACGGGCTCACTCGGTCGACGGGTATCGATTAATCGTCCCGGTTGATCCAACTTTTCACCACTTGGGCAACCCGCCCCGGATCGTCGGCCACCAGCCCTTTTACCGCGTTCAATTGCTGCTCGTAGCTTTCTTCCGGCCCTGGCAACCCGAGTGCGCCGCCGGTCAGGGTAACGGTTTCGTCCGACAGGCCATCATACCCACCCAATCCGGACTGTTCCAGCGCGGCCAGCTCCCGGGCTTCCTCTTCTTCCGAGGCACGGCCCCCAGTCCGGGCCAGACTCTTGAGCACCGGACGCAAAAGGCCGAAGATCAACACGGCCAAGACCAACAGACCGGCGCCCTGCTTCAGGTAGGGAAACAACCAGGGTTGCTGCCACCAGGGCAGCTCCGGAGTCGTAAACTCTTCGAGACTGCGGGCCCGAAACGGTGAATTGAGCACATTCACGCTGTCACCCCGGGCGGCGGAGAAGCCCACCGCATCGCGCACCAACAGCTCCAGGCGCTGAAGTTCCGCATCGGTCCAGGCGACCCGGGTTTCATTACCCGCCTCATCCAGCTCAACCTTGTCATCAACGACCACTGCGACCGACAGGCGATCGACCTGGCCCTGTTGAAAACGGGTATAGCTGATAGTCCGGTCCAGCTCGTAGTTGCGAGTCGCGCGCTCGCGCACTTCGCGCGGAGAGTTTTCATTGACTGGCTCACCGGTTTCCGGATCGATCTGCTCCGGAGCTTCCGCGGCGCCGGGCGGCTGATTGGTCAGCGCGCCGGGAATGCCGCCCTGATCGCGCCCGGTAGTGGACTCGTTCATGATCTGTTCGCTGCGGATGGCCGGCATATCCGGATTGAAGGTTTCCGCCGCCTGCTCAGTCGCCGTAAAATCGACATCGGCACTGACTTCCGCCCGGAAGTTTTCGGTGCCCAGCACCGGCTCTAGTATCCGGTTGACCCGCTGTACCAGCCCTTCTTCCACCCGACGGGTGTACTCGCGCTGACGATCCGCCATCAACAACTCGGAATTTTCCTCTTTGGCGGACAGCAGTTCACCGTGCTGATCCACAATGGTCACCGCGTCGGCGTTAAGCTCGGACACACTGGAGGCCACCAGATTGGTAATGGCTTTGACCTGACTGGCGTCCAGAGTGCGTCCGGGATTCACATCCAGAAACACCGAGGCACGGGGCTCCCGCACATCACGGACAAACACCGAACGCTTCGGCACCGCCAGATGTACGCGGGCACTGCGCACGTTATTCATGCTGGAAATGGTACGCGCCAGCTCGCCTTCCATCGCGCGATGGTATCGGGTGCTCTCCACAAACTGGCTGGTACCCAAAGGCTGCTCTTGGTCCATCAACTCGAAGCCTGTGGTGTCATCCCGGGGGATACCTGCCTGGGCGAGTCGGATACGTGCTGCGGACAAGTCGTCCACCGCCACCAATAAACCGCCCGTGGCCGGGTCTATCCGAAAAGGGATCTGGGCCTGCTCGAGTACCGTGACGACTTCGGGGGATTCGCTCGGGTCCAGGGAGGGCAGCAAGGGGCGATACTCTTCTCCCTGGGTCCAGAGCACCACGGCAAAGCCGATGGCCACTGCCGCCGCCAGGCCCACCATCAGGCCGGCCTGACGCACCAGATTCAGGTTACTGAAGCCTTCGATCAGATCGTTCCCCGGACGCTTGCGACCGCCCCCGTTGGCGGCGTTATCGTCCATTGTTGAATCAGCTGCAGCCATGTCAGTGTGTCTCGTTATACGTTGTCAGAATCAGGGGTGGCACCGAGCATCAAATCGGCATGTTCATGATGTCGCGGTAGGCTTCAACCAGCTTGTTGCGTACCTGGAGCGTTGCCTGAAAGGCGACGCTGGATTTCTGGGAGGCGACCATGACGTCGGTAATGTCCACCCCCGGCTCGCCGCGTTCATAGGCCGCCTGTAGGGCGCCAGAGGCCTTCTGGGTGTCGTTGACTTTGTTGAGCGCCTGGGCCATGACCTCACCAAACCCGGGAACCTCCCGATTGGCTTCGGTCCGCAACCCGGGCTGCCCCTCACCCACGGGGTTAATGCCCTGGGGTTTCTGGAACGCCTGGGTCTGGGATTTGAGGGAGCGCATTTCCACCAGGAGGCGGTTGATGTCAACGCGATCGGTCATGGTGTTTCCCCTGCGACAAAAATTTGGCGAATCGGCCGGTTTTCGGCTTGCAAGGGATCATCTGCATAAAACGGGCCAATTTGGCTCAAAACCGGCCAAGTATTGCCGCTGAACACCGGGGCAGCTCCTGAAGGCGGTGCTCCCGGATTGTCAGGTCATGGACCGATTGACACGTTCGATGAGGGTTTCGCGGTTATAGGGTTTGACCATGAAGCCGGTAGCACCGGCGGACATACTGTCCTGCACCACCGTTTTGGTGTTGACCCCGGAAATCACCAACACCGGGGTGCGGGCGAAGACCCGAGTGCCGCGCAGCCGCCGCAGCAGATCCAGCCCGTTCATTCCGGGCATTTCAATGTCAATCAGAATCAGGCTGGGGCGCAGCTCCCGGAGGGCATCCAAGGCTTCCTGAGCGCTGGCCGCCAAATGGGGCTCAAAGCCCTCTTCCCGCATGATCCTCGCCTGGACCTTACGCTGAAAGTCGTTGTCCTCAACTATAAGTACCGGCCCCTTGGTGGCCGATGCCGCTTTGCCGGAGGTGGACTCCTTAATAGCACTGGCATTGAGGTGGGGAAACAGCTGCTGCCGGGCCTCCCCACGCCACAGGTTCAGCCAGTCACCGACCTTATCCGCGCCCAGAGGGCGGGCGATAAAGTAGCCTTGCGCCTTGTGACAATCGTGCTGGCGCAGAAAGTGCCAATCTTCTTCATCCTCGACACCCTCGGCGGTAATTTCCAGACCCAGTTCCTTGGCCAGGCCCATGGCGGATTCAAACATCACCCGAATGCGTCGGTCCTGACCGGCGGCATGGACGAAGCTACGATCCAGCTTGAACTGATCAAAGGGAATGTCCCGAATCTGGGCCAGGGAAGCGTGCCCGGTACCAAAATCATCAACGGCCAATTTGAATCCCTTCAGGCGGAGACGGGTCAGGTTATCCAGCACGATTTCCGGGCGGCGCATGGGCCGGCTCTCGGTGATTTCCAGAATCAGGTCCCAGGGCTTGAGGTCCGCATCCTCCAGGGCTTTGAGCAGCCAATCGGTAAAACTCAACTGTTCCAGGTTTTCCATGGACAGGTTCACCGACTGGGCACAGTGAATACCCTCCTTTTGCCAGCTTAACGACTGCTGCAAGGCCTCGCCAATCACCCAACGGGTCAGCTCATCAATCACGCCGTGCTCTTCGGCCAGGTAGATAAACTGATCCGGCATGACCCGCCCTTTTTCGGGATGTTGCCAACGCACCAGAACCTCGAGACTGGCCAGCTCGCCATCAACCAGTGAAACCACCGGCTGATACTCATTGAAGAGCTCATTGCGAGTAATCGCATCGCGAAGCTCCTCGGCGGTGACGGACTGATTATTTCTCGCCAATCGCGCCGGAGCCTGGCTGAGTAGCTTGTCCATTAACAGCCCGAGCTCCCGATCGTCCACCGGTTTGGTCAGATAGCCCAGGACCGGGATATTGTGCGCATGCACCAGATTCTGCGCCGTGCGCAACAGGCGTTCATCCTCACCACTCAACAGGATAAGTTGCCCGACAAACCCCAGCTCCACTAAATGCCGGACCACTTCAATGCCATCCATGTCCGGCATTTTCAGATCCAGAATCATGACGTCCGGTGGCGTTTTCAACGCGCGCAGAACATCGACGGCTTCTTGCCCACCAGTCACTTCCTTGATCATCACATAACCGAGTTTGTTCAAAAGGCGGCTGATCAGGCGACGCATAAACTCATCGTCATCCACCGTCATGATTTTGACGTGCTTTTTATTCATTGGCTCTCTCATCGCCGCTCACTCAAATAGATTTGCACCTGCTGCAATGCCGTCTGGACACGACGCCACTCAACCTCAAAATTATTCAGTAATTCACTGGCCAGGGATTCGTCTTTTTCCGCCCCTCGTCCCCAGCGCTCCAAAGCCAGAGATCGATCCGCCAGTGCCATTGCGCCCACAGACCGGGCCGAAGACTTAAGAGAATGCGCCGCGTCGGCCACACTCTCCCAACGGCCCTGACCGGCGGCTTCGCGCAGTCGGGCCACCAGCTCGTCCGAGCTGGTGCGAAAACTTTCCACAAACTCCGCCAGCAGCTCGTCATCGCCCCCGATCAGATCCTGCAGAACCCTCAGGTCCAGGGCCTCGGAAACCAGTACGACGCGACCGCTATCGGTACAACGGATAGCCGGCTGTTGATCCGACAGATGGGTCCAGCGTTCCAGAGACGTTTTTAGCGTATCTAACAACACCGGTTTTATCAGATAGTCGTCGAAGCCCAGCTGTTCGCAACGCTCCGCCTCGCCGGTGACGGCATTGGCGGTCAGCGCCAAAATCGGCACGGGGCTGACTCCACCCTGTTCCGCTTCCTCCCGACGAATGGCAGCGGTTAATGCATAGCCGTCCATCCCCGGCATATGCAGGTCAGTCAACACCAAGGCATAACCATGGCCTACTTGATGCCAACGGCGCAGTGCTTGGTGGCCATCGTCACACAGATCGGCGGCAAACCCCAACATGGCCAACTGCCGCTGAATCACTCGCTGATTCGTTTCGTTGTCTTCCGCCACCAGAACGAGGCGGCCCTCCAGCCGTGCCTGCTCGCGCTCCGGCACAACGGCCTGGCCAAGGCGGTGTTCTGGTTTGGGCTCGGTGACTTCCTGACTCTGTCGCCCAAGAGCGACAGCCGCTGCTTGAAGAAAGGCCAACCGGGAGAGGCTGTTACTATCAATGCCAAACAGCCCCATCCCCTCTTCCCGCATCCGACGCCGGTAACCACGCCCAATCAATAGCCAATGGTAGTTCGCTGGCCGCACGGGTACCGCAACCTCCTCGGCCCACCGGATCGACCCGGCACCTTCAAGCCCCGTATCGCACACCAGCAACCATAACGCCGAATCATGGGTGGCAGCCTCGGGTACTTCCTCGGGCCGATAGACGCGAGCGCCAGCCGCCCGCAGGTAAGCCGACCAATCCTCCCCCTGATAGTCGGGCCATACCACACAGCAGGCGTCCTGCAGATCCGGTACTACGGACACCGGCGTCTCGTCCGCAATGATCGGCAAGCGCACCGCCACCCGGAACTCTGAACCTTTCTGCGGCTCACTTGACACTTTGATATCACCGTCCATAGCTCGCACCAGGCTGTAACTGATGCTTAACCCCAGACCGGTACCACCATACTCGCGCGTGGTAGAAACATCCCCTTGCGAGAAGGGGCTGAACAGACGGGCCTGGGTGGCGGAGTTCATGCCGATGCCGTTATCGATCACATGAAAGGAAAGGTCCACCACCTCCTCCGAACGGCCACTCATATACAGGCGGACCGCCACCTTCCCCTGCCGATCCAGTTTGGAGGAAAACTTGATCGCGTTACTGAGCAAGTTCATCAGGACCTGGCGCAGGCGGAGCTCATCCCCCAACACTTGGGCGGGCAGTGCCGGGTCCGTATATACTGTCAATTCCACATCCTGATTGAGCGCCATCCGATCCAACAATAGACAGACACTGCGCACCAGGGCTGCGGGGGAAAATGCAACCGGAGCCAACTCCAGCTTGCCTGCTTCGATTTTCGAGAAATCCAGAATATCGTCCACAATTCCCAGCAAGGATTGAGCCGACTCACGGATAATGTCCACCATTTCTACCTGATGACCCCGCAGGCTGGTCTGATGCAGCACATCCACCATCCCCACAATCCCGTTGATGGGCGTCCGGACCTCATGGCTCATGGTGGCCAGGAACTGGGATTTGGTGGCACTGGCCAGCTCCGCCAGCTCCCGTGAGCGCTCCAGCTCCTGAATACGCTGCTGCTCTTCTTCCGCACGACGCCGCTCGGTCACATCCTGAAAGTACACGGCAAGACCGTCCGAGGACGGGTAGGCATTAACCGAAGCCCAG
>NZ_DFTP01000074.1:3182-13911 GCF_002381585.1 Marinimicrobium sp. UBA4209 | reverse complement strand
AAAGTTACAGGCCAGTAGTTCAATTGGTAGAGCACCGGTCTCCAAAACCGGCTGTTGGGGGTTCGAGTCCCTCCTGGCCTGCCATCTTTCGAGAGTGCACTAAGGTTTCTGCAAGCCTATGAATACAAAAACCGAAGCGAAAGAGTACCGTATGGATCCACTGAAGTGGCTGCTGGTGCTTGGTCTTATTGCGGTTGGGGTTGTTGGAAACTCGCACTTCTCCGCCGAGCCACTGTTGTACCGTGTGCTGGGTTTGCTGGTTGTTGCTGCGGTAGCCATTTTGATTGCTCTGCAGACGGAGAAAGGTGCTGGCTTGTGGCGCCTTCTGCGTGAATCCATGGTCGAAGTACGCAAGGTTGTTTGGCCGAGCCGACAGGAAACCAATCAGACCACGCTGATCGTGATCGCGGTGGTGATTGTCATGTCGATCATTCTCTGGCTGCTGGATACGTTCTTCGGCTGGATTGCATCCCTGATTATTGGGTAGGTGATAAATGGCTAAACGTTGGTATGTAGTACACGCCTATTCCGGTTTCGAGAAAAAAGTCGCTGCGTCTTTGAAGGAGCGTGTCGATCTCAACAACATGCAGGACTATTTCGGTGAGATTCTGGTTCCCACCGAAGAAGTTGTTGAAATGCGTGGCGGCCAAAAGCGCAAAAGTGAGCGCAAGTTTTTCCCGGGTTACGTCCTGGTTCAAATGGAACTGAATGACGATACCTGGCACTTGGTGAAAGATACCCCCCGCGTCATGGGGTTCATTGGCGGTAAGGCTGATCAGCCAGCGCCAATTACCGAGAAAGAAGCCCAGGCCATTCTTCAGCGAGTCGATGACTCGATTGAAAAGCCCAAGCCGAAAACGATTTTTGAGCCGGGTGAAATGGTTCGCGTCATTGATGGGCCATTTAATGACTTCAACGGAGTGGTTGAAGAAGTCAACTATGAAAAGAGCCGGCTGCGTGTTGCGGTACTGATCTTTGGTCGCTCTACGCCGGTTGAGTTGGAGTTCGGTCAGGTTGAAAAAACCTGACCTTTGACGGAGACGTCAGCCAGGAAGGCCCGTATTTTTTTACCTTTCTTCGCTCAAGAGTGAAGGGAGGTTTTCGTGTCTCCGGATAAAAAATTATCCGGAGAGGGGAGCCGAAGACGGAATACCCTGCCAAGGCATTCTCGAGGCGCTAACACCCAAATTGGGGAGTAAATACTATGGCTAAGAAAGTAACGGCCTATATCAAGCTGCAGGTTGCAGCGGGTAAGGCAAATCCGAGTCCGCCGGTTGGTCCAGCATTGGGTCAGCACGGTGTCAACATCATGGAATTCTGTAAGGCGTTTAACGCTCAGACCCAGGGCGTCGAGCCGGGCGCTCCGGTCCCGGTTGTGATCAGCGTTTACAGCGACCGCAGCTTCACCTTCACCATGAAGACTCCGCCGGCGTCATTCCTGCTGAAGAAGGCGGCAGGTATCAAATCCGGCAGCGGCAAGCCCAATACCGATAAAGTCGGTAAGGTCACTCGTGCGCAGCTGGAAGAGATCGCGACCACCAAGCAGCCGGATTTGACCGCTGCCGATATGGACGCCGCCGTGCGTACGATCGCGGGCTCTGCCCGTGCCATGGGTCTTGAAGTGGAGGGCGTGTAACATGGCTAAATTGAGTAAGCGTCAGCGCGCCATCAACGAGAAAGTGGACGCCAGCAAGCAGTACGGCATTGAAGAAGCTGTTGCGCTGTTGAAAGAGCTGTCCAGTGTGAAATTCCCGGAAACCTTTGACGTTTCCATCAATCTGGGTGTTGATCCGCGTAAATCCGACCAGGTCGTTCGCGGTGCCACCACTCTGCCCCACGGCACCGGCAAAGACGTACGCGTCGCCGTGTTCGCCCAGGGTGCCAACGCCGAAGCGGCTACCGCTGCCGGTGCTGACATCGTGGGTATGGAAGATCTGGCAGAGAAGGTCAAAGCCGGTCAGATGGATTTCGACGTGGTCGTTGCCAGCCCCGACGCCATGCGCGTAGTGGGTCAGTTGGGTCAGATCCTTGGCCCCCGTGGCCTGATGCCGAACCCGAAAACCGGTACGGTAACCCCGGACGTGGCGACTGCGGTCAAGAATGCCAAGGCCGGTCAGGTTCGCTACCGCGCTGAGAAGGGCGGTATCGTTCACGGCGGCATCGGCAAGATCTCTTTCGACGCTCAGGCCGTGAAAGAAAACCTGGAAGCCCTGGTAAATGACCTGAAGAAATCCAAGCCCTCTACCGCCAAAGGTGTGTACCTCAAGAAGATTGCCTTGAGCACCACCATGGGTCCGGGCCTGGTTATTGATCAATCCTCTCTGGCGATCTAAAGCGCCCTTGAGGTCAACGAGCTTTGGGGTCTGCGCCTCGGCGCAGGCTGTCAAAGACCGTAGGTGAGCCGCCTGTTTTTAAGTCGGTTCTTAATAACAGAGACTGTAGCAATACAGCTCGCAGCCTACGCAGACGGTGGGACCCGCTCCGGCTTGCCGGAGGACAGAATATCACCGAGTTAGGGTGTCAGGCTTTATCGGTCTGATACTGGATGTTAACGACAGAAGGCCTCGGCCCGCTCTGTCAAACCCAGGAGAAATCCCGTGGCATTAGGACTTGAAGGCAAAAAAGCGATTGTCGCAGAAGTCCAGGAAGCTGCGAAGAGCGCTCTGTCAGCGGTAGTTGCGGATTCCCGCGGCGTTACCGTAAGCGACATGACTGCTCTGCGCAAAGAGGCCCGCGAGAACGGCGTTTGGATCAAAGTCGTTCGCAATACGTTGGCCCGTCGCGCGCTCGCCGGTAGTGACTACGAATGTCTCACAGAGAGCTTCGTTGGTCCTACCCTGATCGCTTTCTCTAACGAACACCCCGGTGCGGGCGCCCGCATCCTCAAGGAGTTCGCCAAGAGTAACGATCAGCTGCAGATCAAGCTGGCCGCCTTTGAAGGCGAGCAAGTGGACTTCTCTATGTTGGCTACTCTGCCGACTTACGAAGAAGCCCTGGCGAAACTGCTGAGCGTGATGAAAGAAGCTTCTGCTGGCAAACTGGTCCGCACTATTGCGGCCGTTCGCGACGCGAAAGAACAGGAAGCGGCCTGAGATACTCGGCGCTTCAACTGAACCCACGAGCACCTTGCTCAATTTTGTAGGAATAGCATCATGGCTGTAACTAAAGAAGATATTATCGAAGCGATTGCGGAAATGTCCGTACGAGACGTTGTCGAGCTGGTTGAGGCAATGGAAGAGAAGTTCGGCGTTAGCGCTGCTGCTGCCGTTGTTGCTGGCCCGGCTGGCGACGCTGGCGGTGCCGCTGAAGAGCAGACCGAATTTGACGTCGTTCTGACCGGCATTGGCGAGAAGAAAGTTAACGTCATTAAAGCGGTTCGTGAAATCACCGGTCTGGGCCTGAAAGAAGCCAAAGACATGGTTGAGAACGCACCGAAGGCGGTTAAAGAAGGCGCTTCCAAGGAAGAGGCCGAAGAAGCCAAGAAGAAGCTGGAAGACGCCGGCGCTTCTGCCGAACTCAAGTAATTGGGTTCGTGCTTCGTCTGTCCAAACGCGTTTTTGGACCGAGGCTGGTGGGCTTTTGCCCGCCAGCCTTTTTCCGTTTCCGGTCGTCGGTAACGGCCGAAGTAGTGACCAGGCACTGATTTAGCGCCTCGTCATGGTTAGCCTACCACGGTTTTTGCCGGGTAGTGCAGGGTAGAGCAACGATGCCTGTGGAGACTTTCTCCCGGTGTCAGCCCGATCCGTGAACAAGCTGGGGATTACAGATGGCTTACTCATACACTGAGAAAAAACGTATCCGTAAGGACTTCGGCAAATTGCCGCATGTTATGGATGTTCCTTACCTTTTGGCAATTCAGCTGGATTCGTACAGACGATTTGCCCAGGCAGATGTCCCCCCCGAAGAGCGGGCCGATATGGGTCTGCATGCTGCATTTCGCTCGGTTTTCCCCATTGTCAGCTATTCCGGCAACGCGGCGCTTGAGTATGTGAGCTATAGCCTCGGCAAGGCGGCGTTTGACGTTAATGAATGTATTCTGCGCGGGGTGACCTACGCCGTGCCGCTGCGCGTGAAAGTGCGGCTGATGATCTATGATCGCGATTCGTCCAACAAAGCGATCAAGGATATTAAAGAACAAGAAGTCTACATGGGCGAGATTCCCGTGATGACTGAAAACGGTACCTTTGTCATCAATGGTACTGAGCGCGTGATCGTATCCCAGCTGCACCGTTCGCCCGGTGTCTTCTTCGATCACGACAAGGGCAAAACCCACTCCTCCGGTAAGCTGCTGTATTCCGCTCGCGTAATCCCCTACCGTGGCTCCTGGTTGGATTTCGAGTTTGACCCCAAAGACCTGGTTTATGTGCGTATTGACCGCCGTCGTAAGTTGCCGGCCACCATTCTGTTGCGCGCGCTGGGCTTCAGCTCCCAGGAAATGCTGGACATGTTTTATGACACCAGTACCTTCCAGGTGGGTAAGGACGGTCAGTTCCTGTTCAAAGTGGTGCCGTCGCGCCTGCGTGGTGACGTGGCCACTTTCGACATCAAGGACAAGAAAGGCAAGGTTCTGGTTGAGGAAGGCCGCCGGATTACCGCCCGTCATATCCGCCAGCTGGAAAAGGCCGGCGTTGATGAGATGATCGTACCGCCCGAGTACCTGCTGGGACGCGCCCTGGCTCGGGATGTGATCGACAACGAGACCGGCGAGCTGCTGGTCGAGTGTAATACCGAGATCACTGAAGAAGTACTGGCGATTCTGGAAAAGCAGGGTGCAGAGACCATTGAGACTCTGTACACCAACGAACTGGACTGCGGTCCGTTCATCTCCGATACCCTGCGCCTGGATCCGACCCGCACCGAGCTGGAAGCGCTGGTGGAAATCTACCGGATGATGCGCCCCGGTGAGCCGCCGACCAAAGAGTCGGCCGAAGCGCTGTTCCAGAACCTGTTCTTCACTCAGGAACGCTACGACCTTTCTTACGTCGGTCGTATGAAGTTCAACCGTCGCCTGGGTCGCGAAGACGAAACCGGTGAAGGCACTCTGTCCAACGATGACATCGTGGACGTTCTGAAGACGCTGATTTCGATCCGTAACGGTCAGGGCACCGTGGACGACATCGATCACCTGGGGAACCGTCGTGTGCGGTCCGTGGGTGAAATGGCCGAGAACCAGTTCCGGGTAGGCCTGGTGCGTGTAGAGCGGGCCGTTAAGGAACGCCTGTCTATGGCGGAGAGCGAAGGCCTGATGCCTCAGGACCTGATCAATGCCAAACCGGTGGCGGCGGCGGTGAAGGAGTTCTTTGGCTCCTCCCAGCTGTCCCAGTTTATGGACCAGAACAACCCGCTGTCGGAAGTGACTCACAAACGTCGCGTCTCGGCCTTGGGCCCCGGTGGTCTGACCCGAGAGCGTGCCGGCTTTGAGGTGCGTGACGTACACCCGACTCACTACGGCCGGGTATGCCCGATTGAGACGCCGGAAGGTCCGAACATTGGTCTGATCAACTCTCTGGCGACCTACTCGCGCACCAACAGCTACGGTTTCCTTGAAACCCCCTACCGCAAGGTGGTGGACGGCAAGGTGACCGATGACATTGAGTTCCTGTCAGCGATCAATGAGTCAGAATTTGTCATTGCCCAGGCCTCGGCCAAGCTCGACAAGAACGGCAAACTGTGTGAGGAACTGGTTTCTGTCCGTCACCAGAACGAATTCAACCTGAAGAGCCCGGAAGAAGTCCAGTTGATGGACGTGTCTCCGCGTCAGGTGGTGTCCGTGGCCGCCGCGCTGATTCCGTTCCTGGAGCACGATGATGCCAACCGCGCCCTGATGGGTTCGAACATGCAGCGTCAGGCGGTGCCGACACTGCGCGCCGAAAAGCCGCTGGTGGGTACCGGCATGGAGCGCAACGTGGCTTCGGACTCCGGTGTCTGTGTGGTCGCCCGTCACGGCGGTGTGGTCGACAGCGTGGATGCGGGCAAGATCGTGATCAAGGTAAACGACAACGAAGTCGAAGAAGGCGACGCCGGTGTCGATATTTACAACCTGATCAAATACACCCGTTCCAACCAGAACACCTGCATCAATCAGCGCTCCATCGTGAACGTGGGTGATGTGGTGGCCCGTGGCGACATTCTCGCTGATGGTCCGTCGGTGGATATGGGTGAGCTGGCCCTGGGTCAGAACATGCGCATCGCCTTCATGCCCTGGAATGGCTACAACTTCGAAGACTCCATTCTGGTTTCTGAGCGTGTTGTACAGGAAGATCGCTTTACCAGTATCCACATTCAGGAACTGACCTGTATCGCCCGTGATACCAAGCTGGGTAGCGAGGAAATCACCTCGGACATTCCCAACGTGGGCGAAAGCGCTCTGAGCAAACTGGATGACTCCGGTATTGTTTACATCGGCGCCGAAGTGGGCGGCGGTGACATTCTGGTCGGTAAGGTAACCCCGAAAGGTGAAACCCAGCTGACACCGGAAGAAAAGCTGCTGCGTGCCATTTTTGGCGAGAAAGCGTCCGACGTCAAGGATACCTCCCTGCGTGTGCCGGCCAGTACCAAGGGTACCGTGATTGATGTTCAGGTATTCACCCGCGATGGTCTGGAAAAAGACCAGCGCAGTCTGGAAATCGAACGCGACCAGCTGGACGAAGTTCGTAAGGATCTGAACGAAGAATACCGCATCGTTGAGCGTGCCATCTTCGGTCGTCTGCGCTCCGCGCTGGTGGGACAGAAAGTGTCCTCCGGTAAAGGCGTCAAGAAGGGCGAAGTGCTGACCGACGAGAAACTGGACGAGCTCGAAAAGGACCAGTGGTTCAAGATCCGCATGGCGGAAGATGCCCTGAACGAGCAGTTGGACTCGGCCGAAGCTCAGCTGATCGAGCGTCGCAAAATCCTGGACGATCGCTTTGAAGACAAGAAGCGCAAGCTGTCTACGGGCGACGATCTGGCGCCGGGCGTACTGAAAATCGTCAAGGTGTACCTGGCGATCAAGCGCCGCATCCAGCCGGGTGACAAGATGGCCGGTCGTCACGGTAACAAAGGGGTTATCTCGGTGATCATGCCGGTTGAAGATATGCCCTACGATGACAAGGGCGAGCCGGTGGATGTGGTGCTCAACCCGCTGGGTGTACCCTCGCGTATGAACGTGGGTCAGATTCTTGAGACTCACCTGGGTATGGCGGCCAAGGGCCTCGGTGTGAAAATCAACGAGATGCTCAAGCAACAGAAAGCCGTCAAGGATATTCGCGGTTTCCTGGAAGAGATCTACAACAAAACCGGTGATTCGCTCACCAAAGAAGATCTGGCATCGTTCAGCGATGAAGAAATTCTGGAGCTGGCGCGTAACCTGACCGGCGGCGTGCCGATGGCAACACCGGTATTCGATGGTGCCCAGGAGCATGAAATCAAGGCGCTGTTGAAGTTGGCGGATTATCCGGACTCTGGGCAGTTCACCTTGTACGACGGTCGTACCGGCGACAAGTTTACCCGGCCGGTGACCGTGGGCTATATGTACATGCTCAAGCTGAACCACCTGGTGGACGACAAGATGCACGCGCGTTCTACCGGTTCTTACAGCTTGGTCACTCAGCAGCCGCTGGGTGGTAAAGCCCAGTTCGGTGGCCAGCGTTTCGGGGAAATGGAGGTCTGGGCGCTGGAAGCCTATGGCGCCGCCTACACCCTGCAGGAAATGCTGACCGTCAAGTCGGACGATGTGGCCGGTCGGACCAAGATGTACAAGAACATCGTGGATGGCGACCACCGGATGGAGCCCGGTATGCCCGAATCCTTCAACGTGTTGGTGAAAGAGATTCGCTCGCTCGGGATCAGTATGGAGCTGGAGCAAGACGACTAGCCCGCTGGACCCACTTAAGGTGCGGGGCCGGATTTGCCGGCCTCGCTGTGCGGAACCCGCGCACTGATGCCCACTAGAGCTTACTGGAGAAAACGCCTTGAAAGACTTACTGAATTTGCTCAAGTCCCAGGGACAAGTCGAAGAATTTGACTCCATTCGGATCAGCCTGGCTTCGCCGGAAATGATTCGATCCTGGTCGTTCGGGGAAGTTAAAAAGCCCGAAACCATCAACTACCGTACCTTCAAGCCTGAGCGTGAAGGTCTGTTCTGTGCCAAGATCTTTGGCCCGGTGAAAGACTACGAGTGTCTGTGCGGCAAGTACAAGCGCATGAAGCACCGCGGCATCATCTGTGAAAAGTGTGGCGTTGAAGTCACGCTGGCCAAGGTGCGTCGCGAGCGTATGGGCCACATTGAGCTGGCGAGCCCGGTTGCTCACATCTGGTTCCTGAAGTCTCTGCCCAGCCGCATCGGCTTGCTGCTGGACATGACCCTGCGCGATATCGAGCGGGTGCTGTACTTTGAATCCTACGTGGTCACCGACCCAGGTATGACCACGCTCGAGCGTGGCCAGCTGCTCACCGATGAGCAGTACTTCGAGTCGATGGAAGAGTTTGGTGACGAGTTCGAAGCGAAGATGGGGGCGGAAGCCATCCAGATCCTGATGAAAGACATCGATCTGGAAGCGGAAGTTAATCGTCTGCGTGAGGAGATTCCGAACACCAACAGCGAAACCAAGATCAAGAAGTTCTCCAAGCGTCTGAAGCTGCTGGAAGCTTTCGTTCATTCCGGTAACAAACCGGAGTGGATGGTGATGGAAGTGCTGCCGGTATTGCCGCCGGATCTTCGTCCTCTGGTTCCGCTGGATGGCGGCCGGTTTGCCACCTCGGATCTGAACGATCTGTATCGTCGCGTGATCAATCGCAACAATCGCCTCAAGCGGCTGTTGGATCTCAACGCGCCGGACATCATCGTGCGCAACGAAAAGCGCATGCTCCAGGAATCCGTGGATGCCCTGTTGGATAACGGTCGTCGCGGCCGCGCCATCACCGGCTCCAACAAGCGCCCGCTGAAATCCCTGGCCGACATGATCAAGGGTAAGCAGGGCCGGTTCCGTCAGAACCTGCTCGGTAAGCGTGTGGACTACTCCGGTCGTTCGGTGATCGTTGTGGGCCCGACCCTGAAACTGCACCAGTGTGGTCTTCCCAAGAAGATGGCCTTGGAGCTGTTCAAGCCGTTCATCTTCAGCAAGCTGGAGCTGCGCGGCCTGGCCACGACCATCAAAGCCGCCAAGAAAATGGTAGAGCGTGAAGAGGCCGTGGTGTGGGACATTCTGGACGAAGTGATTCGCGAGCACCCGGTTCTGCTGAACCGCGCACCGACTCTGCACCGTCTGGGTATTCAGGCGTTCGAACCGGTTCTGATTGAAGGTAAGGCGATTCAGCTGCACCCGCTGGTCTGTGCGGCCTACAACGCCGACTTCGACGGTGACCAGATGGCGGTACACGTACCGTTGACTCTGGAGGCGCAGCTCGAATCCCGCGCCCTGATGATGTCCACCAACAACATCCTGTCACCGGCTTCCGGTGACCCGATCATCGTACCGTCTCAGGACGTGGTTCTGGGCCTGTACTGGATGACGCGCGAGCGCATTAACGCTCAGGGCGAAGGTATGGTGTTCTCTGATGTGGCGGAAGTGTCCCGTGCTTACTATGCCAAACAGGTGGACCTGCAGGCACGCATCAAAGTGCGGCTGAAGGAAACCCTGGTGGGTGCCGAAGGTGAGCGCGAAGAGAAAACCCACATCGTCGATACCACGGTGGGCCGTATGCTGCTGTGGGAGATTGCTCCCGAGGGCATTCCGCTCGAGCAGATCAACCGTCCGATGGTGAAAAAGGCCATCTCTGCGGTGATCAACTATTGCTACCGCGTGGTGGGCCTGAAAGCGACCGTTATCTTCGCTGACCGCCTGATGTACATGGGTTATGACTTCTCCACCAAATCCGGTGCCTCCATTGGTGTGAATGACTTCACCATTCCGGAAGAGAAGGCCGGCATCATCGGCCGTGCGGAAAAAGAAGTTAAGGAGATTGAAACCCAGTTTGCCTCCGGTCTGGTGACTGCGGGCGAGAAATACAACAAAGTCATCGATATCTGGTCCCGGGCGAACGACCTGGTAGCCAAGTCGATGATGGAAGGTATCAGTAAAGAGTTTGTGACCAATAAAGAAGGCGAGGAAGAGGAACAGGATTCTTTCAACTCGGTCTTTATGTACGCTGACTCGGGCGCTCGTGGTTCCCCGGCGCAGATTCGTCAGTTGGCCGGTATGCGTGGCCTGATGGCCCGTCCAGACGGCTCCATTATTGAGACGCCGATTGTCGCCAACTTCCGTGAAGGTCTGAACGTACTGCAGTACTTCATCTCCACTCACGGTGCTCGTAAAGGTCTGGCGGATACGGCTCTGAAAACCGCCAACTCCGGTTACCTGACCCGCCGTCTGGTGGATGTGTCCCAGGATCTGGTGGTCACCTCCGTGGACTGTGGCACCGATGAAGGTCTGAAGATGTCGCCGGTGATTGAAGGCGGTGACGTCATCGAGTCACTCGGCGACCGTATCCTGGGTCGTATTGTGGCTCGCGACGTGATTCGTCCCGAAAGCGACGAAATCTTGGTGCCTGCGGGTACCATGATTGACGAGGCCTGGGTTGAGCGCGTCGAAGCCATGGGTATCGACGAAGTGATTGTCCGCTCTCCGGTGACCTGTGCCTCGCGCAACGGCGTCTGCTCCATGTGCTACGGCCGTGACCTTGCCCGCGGGCATCGTGTCAACCAGGGTGAAGCGGTGGGGGTTATCGCCGCCCAGTCCATTGGTGAGCCGGG
>NZ_DFTP01000074.1:265-2997 GCF_002381585.1 Marinimicrobium sp. UBA4209 | reverse complement strand
CGTTCCGGTGAGCTGGCTGTGGCCGATGCTGCCGGCAGTGAGCGTGAGCGTTACAAGATTCCTTACGGCGCCCTGATTACCGTCAAGGATGGAGACCAGGTTGACGGTGGACAGATCATCGCCAAGTGGGATCCGCACACTCACCCGATCGTGAGCGAAGTGGCCGGTAAGGTGCGCTTCTCCGGAATGGAGGATGGTCTGTCGGTTCGTCGTCAGACCGATGAGCTGACCGGCTTGAGTTCCATTGAGGTTCTGGATCCAGCGGAGCGTCCATCGGCCGGTAAAGATCTGCGCCCGGCGGTGACTTTGGTGGATGAGGCGGGGAATGAGCTTATTCAAGCCAACTCCAATGCGCCAGCCCACTACCTGTTACCGGCCAAGTCGATCCTGAGCATTGCCGATAACGATGACATTCAGGTGGGTGACGTTATTGCCCGTATCCCGCAGGAAGGTTCCAAGACCCGGGATATTACCGGTGGTCTGCCGCGCGTGGCCGACCTGTTCGAAGCCCGTAAGCCGAAAGAGCCGTCCATTCTGGCGGAAATCTCCGGTACCGTCAGCTTCGGCAAGGAAACCAAAGGTAAGCGTCGTCTGGTGATTACCCCGACGGACGGCCAGCCGTTGCCGGATGGTTCCACGCATTACGAGGTGCTGATTCCGAAGCATCGCCAGTTGAACGTGTTTGAAGGTGAGAAAGTCGAGAAAGGCGAAATGATCTCGGACGGCCCGAGCAATCCGCACGATATTCTGCGGCTGCAGGGTATTGAGGCTCTGGCTCACTACATCACCAACGAAATTCAGGATGTTTACCGTCTGCAGGGCGTGAAAATCAACGACAAGCACGTTGAGACCATCGTTCGTCAGATGCTGCGCAAGGTTGAGATCACCGAAATGGGCGATTCCAGCTTTGTGAAGGGTGAGCAGGTTGAATTGAGCGCCGTTCTGGAAGAAAACGAGCGTCTGCGTGCAGAGGATCGTCAGCCGGCCCAGTTTGAGCGTCTGTTGTTGGGTATTACCAAGGCGTCTCTGGCGACCGAGTCGTTCATCTCGGCGGCATCGTTCCAGGAGACCACGCGGGTGCTTACCGAAGCGGCTGTCACTGGCAAGAAAGACGTGCTGGCAGGTCTGAAAGAGAACGTGGTCGTGGGTCGTCTGATCCCGGCCGGTACCGGTCTGGCCTACCATGCCGAGCGTAAGCGCCGTCGCGACACAGCTCTCAATGCCCCGGATTCGGGCGTGAGTGCTGAGGATGTCGAAGCGGCGCTGACTGAGGCATTGAAGTCCAGCAGCTAACAGAAAGTGGTGGCGGGTCGGCTTTCGCCGGGCCCGCCAGGCGCTGAGGGACACTTTGGCTTGACGCTGGAGGTTGACCTCATTACAATGCGCCACCCACTTTTTCCAAAGTGGGGAGCGGACTTGACCGCTCTCTTTAATCAAGCCTTCCAGGGGAAGGCGTTTTTATACTTGTGGAGTTTATTTTCATGGCAACGATCAACCAGTTGGTTCGTAAGCCGAGAAAACGCAGGGTTCAAAAGAGCGACGTTCCCGCTCTGCAAGCCAACCCTCAGAAGCGCGGCGTTTGCACCCGCGTTTACACCACCACGCCGAAGAAGCCTAACTCGGCCTTGCGTAAGGTTTGCCGTGTGCGCCTGACCAATGGTTTCGAAGTGTCTTCTTACATCGGTGGTGAAGGGCACAACTTGCAGGAGCACAGCGTTGTTCTGATCCGTGGTGGCCGAGTGAAGGACTTGCCGGGTGTGCGTTATCACACTGTGCGCGGTTCTCTGGACACCTCCGGGGTCAACAACCGTAAGCAGGGTCGTTCCAAGTACGGTACCAAGCGACCCAAGTAACCCTGAGCGGGCCATCTGGCTCCCCGGGTTGTTATGCGTTTTCGGCGGCGCCCCCATGGGCGCGAACCGAGTAAGGCTAAGCGCGGTGCTGACCTGATGGGATAGTGACCGGAGTCTTAGACAAATCCTGAAGAGAGGCTATTTAAGATGCCAAGAAGAAGAGTTGTCGCCAAGCGCGAAGTTCTGCCGGATCCTAAGTACGGCAATGTGACGCTGGCGAAATTTATGAACCACGTGATGGTCAGCGGGAAGAAGTCCGTGGCCGAGCGTATTGTGTACGGTGCTCTGGAGTCGGTTGAGTCCAAGCTGAATCGTGACCCCATCGAAGTGTTCGATGAGGCGCTGGAAAACATTGCACCGCTGGTGGAAGTTAAGTCCCGCCGCGTGGGTGGTGCCACCTATCAGGTGCCGGTTGAAGTACGCCCGAGCCGTCGTATTGCCCTGGCAATGCGTTGGTTGGTGGATTTCTCTCGCGGTCGTAGCGAGAAATCCATGCCACAGCGTCTGGCCGGTGAGTTGATCGATGCCTCCCAAGGCAAAGGTGCAGCGGTCCGTAAGCGTGAAGATGTTCACCGTATGGCCGAGGCCAACAAGGCCTTCTCGCACTATCGTTTCTAAGGCCGTCGCCTGAAAAGCCGATAGGTAGAGAGGGTGAGGCAGCCAAGTGGCTGCCTTTTCCCGTTTTAATGAATTAGCAATTGGGGAGACTGTCGTGGCACGTAAAACTCCTATCGCACGCTACCGTAACATTGGTATCTGCGCCCACGTAGATGCGGGTAAGACCACCACTACCGAACGAGTTCTGTTCTACACCGGTCTGTCTCACAAAGTGGGTGAGGTGCACGATGGTGCCGCCACCATGGACTGGATGGAGCAGGA
>NZ_DFTP01000074.1:0-176 GCF_002381585.1 Marinimicrobium sp. UBA4209 | reverse complement strand
TCGGCCGCCACTACCTGTTTCTGGAAAGGTATGGGGCAGCAGTTTGATGAACATCGCGTCAACATTATTGATACCCCGGGGCACGTTGATTTTACGATTGAAGTAGAGCGCTCGTTGCGAGTTCTCGATGGCGCCGTTGTGGTGCTCTGTGGCTCTTCTGGTGTTCAGCCGCAGAC
>NZ_DFTP01000015.1:27338-27910 GCF_002381585.1 Marinimicrobium sp. UBA4209 | reverse complement strand
GAGTCAAAATTCAGCAGGTGCGCCAGTGTCTCCACGTCACCCGCTGGGTCATTGATCTGTGAAAATTCCACTTGAGGCCAATCCCAGCCGGCCCGCAACGCCAGGCGACCCATACGGCCAAAGCCATTAATGCCAATTTTAATCGTCATAACACGCTCCTATTATCAAACCTTGAACCAGTGACGGGTCCGATTCGCAAATGCCACCAGAGACAACATGACCGGCACCTCCACCAGAACACCGACGACGGTGGCCAATGCCGCACCGGATTGCATTCCAAACAGGGAGATGGCCACGGCCACCGCCAACTCAAAAAAGTTCGAGGTCCCGATCATGCAGGCCGGGGCGGCCACATCGTGGGGCAAGCGCAGCCTGTGCGCCATCCAATAGGCCAACATGAAAATGCCGTACGACTGAATCAGTAACGGTATGGCAATCAGAACAATCGCCAGAGGGTTATCGATGATTTCCGGCGCCTGCAGACCGAACAGCAGGACCACTGTCGCCAGCAGTCCGAGAATGGACGCCGGTTTGACCCTGTGCAGAAATTCATTGAGCGCTGGCTCGCCGCC
>NZ_DFTP01000015.1:5828-27286 GCF_002381585.1 Marinimicrobium sp. UBA4209 | reverse complement strand
CCGCCGCGGGCCAATAGCCAACGACGAGTGACCGCACCGGCGATCAACGGCAGCACCACGTAAAGAACAACAGACAATACCAGTGTCTGCCAGGGCACAGTGATATCGGTCATGCCCAGCAAAAACGCGGCCAGCGGCGCAAACGCAAACACCAGTACCAGATCGTTGATGGAGACCTGCACCAGCGTGTAGTTGGGATCACCCTTGGTCAGCTGACTCCAGACAAACACCATGGCGGTGCATGGCGCCACCCCCAGCAGGATCATCCCCGCGATGTATTCCGTGGCGGTCTGCGGGTCAACCCAACCGGCAAAAAACACGCGAAAAAATAACCAGCCCAGCGCCGCCATGGTAAAGGGTTTGATCAACCAGTTGACCACCAGGGTCAGAAACAGGCCCCGGGGGCGCTTACCCACATCTTTGATGGAGGTTAAGTCCACCTGCACCATCATCGGGTAGATCATCAACCAGATGAAAACCGCCACGACCAGGTTGACCTGGGCATACTGCCAACCGGACAGCATTTGGAACGCTGCCGGGAACACCAGACCCAGCGCAACACCGACCCCGATGGCCAGAGCAACCCAAACCGATAAATACCGCTCAAACAATCCCACTAGTCTGCTCCACTGTAATCATCAAACCTGATTGGATAAGGGCCTCTGGTAAGCCCGGTGCCCCTGCTGCTCAGCAAGTCCCATTTGGTCTAACGGCTGTCGGCACACAGACTTCCGGGTGACCCGCGCAGCAATCCCGGACCAGGAACTGAATGACGTCGTTCATATGCTGGATATTGGCGCGATAGATAATGGACCGGCTATGTCGCTCAGAAACAACCCAGCCCGCCCGGGCCAATGTGGCAAGGTGTGTGGACATGGTGTTGTGAGGTACCCCCAACTGACGGGCGATCTCACCAGCGGCCAGTCCCTCGGGTTCGTGGCGGACCAGCAGACGATACGCCGCCAGACGGGTTTCCTGAGAAAGGGCGGCAAAGCTCGGAATAGCGTCTTTAATTTCCATATGTCGAAACATATCGACACATTGGTAAAAGGTCAACCTCTTTATCAGATTGACTCAGCCAGACACAAAAAACCGACTGACCTTTCGGCCAGCCGGTGGATCGGCGCGTTCTTCTGGAATCGGCTTAGTTCGGGTAGTGCAGCACCGCCACGTAGCGCATTTTTTCCGGTTTGCCACTGACCATGCCGGGCAGGAAGCGAGAAGCCTCAAGGGCTTTTTCCACCGCCCGGGCATCGCGCCGGTGCTCACTGTGGCTCTCCAGGCTGCGCGCCGAGATCACCCGACCGCTGTCGTTCACCCAGGCCAATACCCGGGTCAACTCGCCTTCATCGCTGAAGAAGGGCTGGCCCTGGCTCCAGTCGTTTTTACGGTACAGGGAGTACCAGTTCCGGTCGTCCAGCCGCTCCTGCGGGGCGCTGTACTGATAGCCGAAATCGCCCTGCATGTGCCCCAGGTTGGGCAGCAGCATGACCGGAGGCTGGCCTTCCAGGTCGGCATAGACCACCCGGAACACCATCCGTACCGGCACCGGCTCACCATCGACCGTGGCGGCGGAGAAACGCCGGGTCGCCATGGCCTCTTCCACCTGATCGCGCAGGTCGGTGAAACCGTCACGCTCATAGCAGGACACATTGCGGGTCAGACCATCGGTACCCACATCCGCCTGACAGTAGACGGAGGCCACCGGTGTATTGGCGGTCAAGGCTGGAGGCGCCACAGCGGCCTCCAGGTAGCGGAGTGTATCTTCACCAAAGCCCGCAGGCTGATATTGTTCGGCCGCGACACTGCCCACTGAACCCAGGCCCAGCGCGACCAGGGCGCTGACTACGACTTTTTTCATGCTCTTATCCTCTTTCATTGGCACTGAGGGGGTTTGTTGGATGACGGACGGCGCAAATCCGGCTATAAACCCTTTATCCCATGCCCAAAGAGTAGCATTGCGCTTAGCAGAGTTATGTTAATTTATTATGACAGTTTCGGCTTTTTATAGAAAAAAGCCGCTCAAAAGAGCGGCCCAAGCAGCAGAAAAGTATCCGGAACACCGTCAGAAGCGGTACTGGACACTCAGACTGAGATCCTGACCCCGCTCCTGGTTGTAGATCTCCACATCCTGCGTGCTGCCGTCGGAGGCGGTATTGGTCCGCTCGATCACCAGGTTCTCGTCCAGCAGGTTCTTGACTTTCAGCTTCACGGTGAAGTTGTCACTGGGGTAGAAAGAGTAGGTGAAATCCAGCGAGTGGAACGGTTGCTCGAAGCTGTCCGGCGCCCCGTTGCGACCTGCGAAGAACAGGCGCTCGCTGAAGGAGTTGTAGGACAGCGTGGCCGAGTGCATGCCATCGGATGAGTCGTAACCCAGAATCAGGTTGCTGACCACATCGGAGGCGCCCTGAAGCGGGCGAATCGGGTTGGTGGGTGCATCGGCATTGTTGCCGGCCACCAGCTCCTGATCCATGAAGGTGAAGTTACCTTGCACAAAGAAGGGATCCAGCACCGCCGCCATATCGCCCAGGCTCTTCAGGAACTCGACTTCCAGCCCGTACAGCTCCGCGCTGTCGCCGTTGTGGATCTCTGCCCGGATATTGTCATCCGTAGCGGCCCCTTCAAACTGCTCGATGGGGTTCACAATGTCCTTGTAGAACATGGACAGGGTGAAGTTGTCCCCACCGGAGAAGAACCACTCGGCGCGCAGGTCGAAGTTATCGATCTGGGAAGGCACCACGTCCGGATTGCCGTTGACCACAATGTCGGTGATCGGATCAAAGTAACTGGAACCGGAGATTTCCCTCAGGTCCGGACGCACGGTGGTTTCACCAAAGCTGGCCCGCAGCTGGAAGTCTTCCGCCCAGAAGTCCTGGGTCATCCAGGTCAGCGCCACCGAGTTGTACACATCGTCCTCGGTGTAAGTCACTTCCTGGAAGTAGTCGGCCACGACCTGCGGGTCGGGGCTTTCCATGCCCGGGAACTGACTGCCGTCATAGTTGACCGGGTTCCACGGCAGGTTCACCTGTTGATAATCTTCCCAGCGACTACCAATCACCAGACGCCAGGTGTAATCCCAGGTCATGTCCAGCTGGCCGAAGGCCGCGTTCACCTTATTGGCCGCCACATAGCTGTTGGCATTGCCGGAGTTGTTGGTGACCTGGAAGCCATTGGCCGGATCGAGCAGGTTGTCGTCCGCCAGGATGCTACTCAGGTCCTGAGTGAACAGTGGATCGCTGTTCCCGAGCGTGGTGCTGCCCAGATAGAACTCATACTGCTCGTAGGTGCGGGACTTCTGCCAGTAATCCATCCCCCCGGACAGGGCAAACTCCCAGTTACCCAGGGTGGCCGGCATTGTTATAGTGAAGCCGTTGCTGTCGACGTAGTCGCGCAGATCCGAGTAGCGATAACTCGCAGCAGTATTGTTGGCGCCGCTGAACGCCGACGACTGAACCTCACCGGTCTGTGGATCGGTTACCGTCAGGCTCAACGCATTGACTTCATTCGGCAGGTCCGTGGACGCCTCGCTGTCCGAAATATACCAGTCGAAGCTCAGGCCACGCAGGAAGTCCAGGCTGTCACTGAGGCCCAGTGCATCCAGCGTATCCCAACCCAGCTCGTGCTCCCCGTGCACCTGATGCACTTCCAGCTCACGCTGCTCGTAGCGCAGCTCGGTGTTGCGGAAACCCTGTCCATCGGACAGCAGACGGTTGGCGTTGAAGTAATCACGCACCGACACTTCGTCGTCGGTGTTGCGCAACCAGATACTGGTGGTTTCAATGGAGTTTTCCGCGTTCAGACGAAGCCCAAAACTCAGGTTGCCGGAAATATCCACCGAGTTGACGGTCTCATCCTCGGTGACCACCTGGTTCTCAGGGTCCTGAAAGCGGCGCTGGACCACTTCGCGATTGCGCCAGCTGCTGTCATAAGCCGCACCGGCCAGAAAGCCGAACTCCATGTCATTGGGCAGGTAATAATTGTTACCCAGATTGATCTCGGCTTCGATATCCGGCTCGCCGGAGGTTTCCCGAGGGCTGATGTCCCGATTGAGACCGGCGGCCAATTGACGGTTGATCGCCGCGGCGTCCTCAATAGAATCCAGACGGGCAACCGTATTGATATTGTTGATGGAGACATCACCGCGGTACTGATCCAGAGCCGCACTCAACTGAGGCGACAGCGCCCGGGCGCCATCATCGGAACCCCAGCGATCATCCTCACCACCGGTGTAGGTCAGAAAATCCGAGGAAGCGGTGTTGGTGCCGGTACCCAGCTCAATGTTGAACAGAATATCGTCCGGAATACTGGTGGTACGGATGTCGACACTACCACCACCAAAGGCGGCAGGCTTGTCCGCTGACGGCACTTTCTGGATTGCCAGAGAATCCACAATGGAGGTCGGAATGATGTCCAGCGGCAGCACGTTGCGTGACAGGTCCGGGGACGGCACCATGGCGCCGTTGAGCGTGGTGTTGGAGTAGCGCTCACCCAGCCCGCGCACAAAGACAAACTTGCCATCCACCAGGGTGACCCCGGGAACGCGTGTCAACGCCAGCGCGACGGTTGAGTCGCCAATCCGGCTGATCTGATCCGCGCCAAGCAGGTCAGTCGCCACCGCCGCTTCCTGACGCTCCACGGCCAGACTTTCCGCGCCGCTCATCAGGCGGCCGCCGGTCACCAGCAACTCTTCCATGACCGGCGGTGCCATCACCGGCGGCTGGGTCGGTGCACTGTCATCGTCCTGGGCCACGGCCGAGGCACTGATCAAAGCGCTGAGCAGACTGACGCTGAAGCCGGCACGAGCGAGGTGAGTTGAAAATTGTTTGCTGTTCATCTGAACTGCCCTATCTAGTGAAGCTGTAGAGAGCCGCCTAGTAGAAAGGGCGCCGTAAGGCGCCCTTTCGTTACGGCAATCGTGTGTTGACTCGTTGCAGTCGGGGCTTATTCAGCCGCTTCGAACCACAGCGGCTGGGCACGATTGTCCGGGTGCAGGCCGTAAGTCCATCCCGCGGTCCAGTCGTTGTCAGCGGTCACGCCACCGACAAAGTCTGCATCTACCGGAGTCACCTGAGTGGCGTTACCGTTGACCACCATGTCGCCCAGCGGCAGGGAGTAGAAACCATCCAGGATGGCCAGATTGACATCGACGTCGTCAGCGGTCGGGTCTTCACCGTCAGCCGCGGTCTGCATCACGTCGTTGTTGGCTTCGAGGAAGGCACGAGTGGTGGTGCTGTCCGGCAGCGGGCCGCCGTTGGTCAGGGTGGCACAGGCGATGATGGACTCTTCTATCACCAGGTCACCGTCCTGAGCCGCCTGCAGACCTTCAGCCGATTCGATGCGAACACAGTAGTTATCGTCCGCCTGGTCACCCATGTAAGCGGTGGTCAGGATGGAGTTGCGGATGGTCGGGAAGTGCGCTTCCCGGATGCGCCAGCCGTGGCCATCAGCATGAGTACCCGCCGCATTCGGAGAGACGATACAGGTCAGGTTATTGATGGTAGCGCGAGAGTTCAGGCCGCGAGCCACGAAATCGTCGATAGTGGCCTGATCCTGGCTGCTGTAGCTGCCGATACCGTCGGACTCGATGCAGTGATCGCCATCGGTCTCGCCCTGAATCACCAATGCGTTGTTGATGGTGCCGACATAGGCTTCGTCGATATCGATGGAGTCATCGCGGACATACAGACCCACGTAGTTGTTGATATCAACCGCGCCACCGAAGAACTCGATACCGTCGTCGTAGGTTGAGTAAACCTGCAGGAAGTTCACCTCGGTACCGGAACCGACCGCGTTGAAAGAAATGCCGTTCAGGTCGTTACCCGGAGCCACCTGGGCACCAGTGTGCTTGACCATGAAGTACTCCAGGGAGCCGGAGCTGTCTTCATTGTTGTCACCACCGTAGTAAGTCTGGCCAGCGCCGGCCTTACCTTCAGCGGCGATATGGCAATCGGAGGTCGCCAGATCGCCATCCATCATGGTGCCGGTGTAGGCACACTTGTTGGTGATACCGAAACCATTGATGATCATGCCGCCCCACTGCTGGACATCTTCGGGTCCTACGGTACCTTCGATATCGGAGGTAGAAGTCACCACAACCGGCTCTTCCACAGTGCCTTCAGCAAAGATCTGGGAACCGCGATTGACCACAAAGTAATCATCGTTGGAGCGGAAGGCCAGAATGGTGCCCGCTTCCAGGCGCAATACAGAGCCGTCACCACCCTGGGCAATGCCAGCCGCTTCCATGTCAGCGTCGTTGTCGTAGCCCTGACCGATCATCAGGCTGTCGTTGAAGATGTGGGCGCCGTCATTGGACAGGTCGCCAAAAACCAGCTCTTCAGAACCGGTGTAGGGCTTGCTCAGGCTGACAAAATCGGTGCCGTATACGCAGTTGGGCGCATCGTATGAGCCCTGGAAGGTCTCGCCGTCTTGTTCATAGGAGGCACAGGGGTTATCTACGGTTTCGCCACCTCCACCACCACTGGTGTTATTGTTGCTGTTATCGCCAACTGAGTTGTCGACACTGGACTGGTTGCGGGCATCGATCTCGATATCGCCGCCGCCACAAGCCGCCAGCACTGCAGTCAAAGCGGTTACGCTAACAAGGGTCGTGATTTTCATAGGTTGAGCACTCCTGATGGATCGCTTTTTTTGAAAACGGGGACTACCGGCCTCGACCCATAGTCCATGTCTGGTCGGAGAAAGCCTTGCAAGCAACTCGGCTCATCTCGTCGTGTGGCGCCTATGTTCAACAAGTTTTATGAATCTTGGGCGACAGTTTTGTGAAGGTTTTGTGACGAGCACCGGAGGGGAGGCACCGATGGGCCGGTTGACGGTAGGCGCCGGAATTCTTGACAGCCACCCCCTCCCTGCCTAGGATGCCTTTCCTTTATCAGCAACAGAGCCCAAGCCCCATGCTGCCTTTCCACCAGGTTGTTGCGGACGATTTCGAAGCCGTTAACCAGCGCATCATCGAACAGCTCCACTCCGATGTAGAGCTGGTCGAGAATATTGGTCACTACCTTATTGAAGCCGGGGGCAAGCGATTGCGCCCGCTGATGGTGCTGCTCACTTGCCGGGCACTGGACTATAGAGGACAGGACAATCTGGACCTGGCGGCGATCATCGAGTTCATCCACACCGCCACCCTGCTCCACGACGATGTGGTCGACACTTCGGAGCGCCGGCGCGGGCGCATTACCGCCAACGCCCAGTGGGGTAACGCCCCGGCGGTGCTGGTGGGGGACTTCCTGTATTCCCGGGCATTTCAGATGATGGTGGCCATTGGCAGTATGGACATCATGTCGGTGCTGTCGGAAACCACTAACCGTATCGCGGAGGGCGAGGTCCAGCAGTTGGTCAACGCCAAGGACCCCGCCGTCACGGAGAGCAATTACTTCTCAGTGATCGACAAAAAGACGGCCATCCTGTTTGCCTCAGCCTGCGAAGTGGCAGCGGTTCTCAGCGAGGCAGCCCCCGACCAGCGCCAGGCGCTGAGGGCCTACGGCCACCACGTCGGTATGGCCTTTCAGCTGGTAGACGATGCGCTCGACTATCAGGGAGACGCCGAGGCCCTGGGCAAGAACGTCGGTGACGACCTGGCGGAGGGTAAACCCACCCTGCCCCTGATTTATGCTATGCAGACGGGAACACCGGACCAGAAGGCGCTGGTGGCAGGTGCGATCCGGGCGGGAGACACCACAAAGCTGCCGGAGATCCTGCGCATCGTCGAGGAAACTGGCGCCATGGAATACACGCTCGAGCGCGCTCGCGCCCAGGTCGCCAGCGCCAGGGCACAGCTGGCGGCCCTGCCAGAGAACGCCTACACCCGGGCCATGGCCGAGGTGGCGGAGTTCGCCCTGGCCCGGACTCACTAGACAAGCTCCCCACAGTCGGTAGAATGGCGACCTTTGCCGCCCTGAATCCACCCGCAACGGTGACCGATGGGCCGATATAGACTGTAACAGAGCCCCTATTATGAACGCCTTTGCCCAAAAGAACGCCTACAGCCGTGACGAACTGCTCGAGTGTGGCCACGGCCGCCTGTTTGGCCCCGGCAACGCCCAGTTGCCCGTGCCCAATATGCTGATGCTCGACCGGATCGCCCATATCAGCGAAACGGGCGGGGAATTCAGCAAAGGCGAAATCATCGCCGAGCTCGATATTTCTCCCGACCTGTGGTTCTTTGACTGCCACTTCCCCGGCGACCCGGTTATGCCCGGCTGTTTGGGCCTGGACGCCATGTGGCAACTGGTGGGTTTTTTCCTGGGCTGGAAGGGCAACCCCGGTAAGGGACGGGCCCTAGGCTGCGGTGAAGTGAAATTTACCGGGCAGATTCTGCCCACCGCCAAAAAAATCACCTATCACATCAACCTGAAGCGGGTCATTGAGCGCAAGCTGATCATGGGCATCGCCGACGGCCGGGTATCCGTCGATGGCAAAGACATCTACTTTGCCAAGGATTTGCGCGTCGGTCTGTTTCAGAACACTGATTCCTTCTAAATCGGGCGGCCGGGCCAGCCCGTGGCGCTGAACTCAGCTTCTGTCGAGCGGTCCAATCCCCGCCCCGACAGAGCGGTTTGTATGGCATAATGGCGCCCACTGCTTCCGCTACAAACAGAGATAAGAGGTAGCCTATGAAACGCGTTGTAGTTACCGGCATGGGCATTGTGTCCTGCTTAGGTAATGATATTGCCACCGTACTCGAGGCATTACGCGCAGGCCGTTCCGGCATCAAATTTCAGGACAGCTATGCCGAGATGGGTTTCCGCAGCCAAGTGGCGGGCTCCATCGACATTGACCTGAAAGAGTGCATTGATCGCAAAGTGCTTCGCTTCATGGGCGATGCGGCGGCCTTTGCCTATATTTCCATGGATCAGGCCATTGCTGACGCCGGCCTCGATGAGTCGCTGGTGTCAAACGAGCGCACCGGTATCATCATGGGCTCTGGCGGCGCCTCCTCCAAGAACCTGGTGGAAGCAGCTGACGTACTGCGGGAGAAAGGCCTGAAGCGGGTCGGCCCCTACCGGGTCACCCAGACCATGGGCAGCACCACCTCGGCCTGCCTGGCCACACCCTTCAAAATCAAGGGGCTGAACTACTCCATCTCCTCCGCCTGCGCCACCAGCGCCCACTGTATTGGTAGCGCCATGGAGCAGATCCAGCTGGGCAAACAGGACATCGTATTTGCCGGTGGTGGTGAGGAAGAGCACTGGACATTGACCAGCCTGTTCGACGCCATGGGCGCCCTGTCCACCAAGTACAACGACCATCCCGAACAAGCATCACGCGCCTATGATGCAGAGCGCGACGGTTTTGTCATTGCCGGTGGTGGTGGTTGCCTGGTACTGGAAGAGTATGAGCATGCCAAGGCTCGCGGCGCAAAGATCTACGCCGAACTGGTTGGCTACGGCGCCAACTCTGACGGTTACGACATGGTGGCCCCTTCCGGTGAAGGCGCCATTCGCTGCATGAAGCAGGCCCTGGCGACCACCGACGGGGACATTGATTACATCAACTCACACGGCACCAGTACGCCGGTGGGCGACCTGGCTGAACTGAAGGCCATTCGCGCCACCTTTACCGACAAGGTGCCGACCATCAGCTCCACCAAATCCCTCACCGGGCATTCTCTGGGTGCCACCGGCGTACAGGAGGCCATCTACAGCCTCCTGATGATGAAGCACGACTTCATCTGTGCCTCGGCGAACATCACCCAGCTGGACCCCGAAGCCGAAGGGCTGCCGATCGCGACCGAGCGTCAGGATGGGGTGACTCTGGAGCGGGTCATGTCCAACAGCTTCGGTTTTGGCGGCACCAATGCCTGCCTGGTGTTCCAGCGCATGGCCGACTGATACGCCAGACCCTGTTCAGATGGACATAAAAAAACGCGGCATCGGCCGCGTTTTTTTATGTCCACCACGTTTTTATGTCCTGACTTCCGGCTGATCAACCCTGGCGCTGGTGCAGCCACTGTTTGACCATAGGTACCAGGTAGGGCTCCCAAGCCCTTGCCTGTACGCCAAAGCCATCCCGCAGGCGCCGCCCACCCAACACCGCGCTGATAGGCTCATCCGGAGGCAAGGACTCCAGCCTCGTCAGCTCGACCCCCTCCGGCATGCTGTCAAGCTGGCCCAGTACGGCAATCACCTTTTCCGCAAAATCCGCTTCGCTGCAGGGCTCGCGACTGGCGTAATGCATGACCCCCCAGTTCTCCGCCCCACAGCTGATCTGTTTGACCACGCCCACGATCACTCGGGCCGCATCGGACAGCGCCGTGGGTGACCCTTTCAGTCGGACATGGACCGGCACCTCCCCCTGACCACTGAAAATCGCGCCAAGAAGGCGGGTCAGGCGGTTGTCACCATAGCTGCCAATCATCCAGCTCAGGCGGAGAATCAACCGCTTCGACAGCACCCCGGTCACCGCCTGCTCGGCCGCCAACCAGGCGCGCCCGGCGTCACTTTGGGGCATGGGTTCGTCTTTTTCGGCATGACTGCTTTTGTTATCCCCGCCAAAGACCTGATAGCTGGACAGCTGGATCATGGGCAGGCGCTGCTCCTCGCAAACCTGAGCCAGGATGGCGGCGGCCCGGGGGATCAGGGAGCAGTGAGCGCTATCGGGCCGATCGGCCCAACCCAGGGTGTTGATCACCAGCCTGGGGCGCTGATGCTCGATCCAGGCGCGAACCTCCCCGATATCGGTCCAGTTCAGTCGGGCCGACTCGGGCATGATCAGCGCAAAGGGTTCGCGCTCAAGCTCGTGCTCGAGCGCTTTGCCCAGGGCATGGGAGGCGTCAGTCAACAGCAGTTTCAAACGCGGCAACTCACCTGGACGTGGCTTTAGAACGGAATGTCATCATCAAAGCTGTCAAAGCCGCCGGCTGGCTGCTGAGGCTGCCCGCCGCCCCGTGGC
Source organism: Marinimicrobium sp. UBA4209 (assembly GCF_002381585.1). Taxonomy (NCBI): domain Bacteria; kingdom Pseudomonadati; phylum Pseudomonadota; class Gammaproteobacteria; order Cellvibrionales; family Cellvibrionaceae; genus Marinimicrobium; species Marinimicrobium sp. UBA4209. Next base: position 16,375 of record NZ_DFTP01000015.1, on the reverse strand, counting down.
GCGTTCTGCTGCCCACCCTGAGCGGGCGCATTCTGGGGGCCGCCGTAATTGCCGCCACCTTGTGGCGCGGAGTAATCGTCCGACGGGCCGGACTGATTGCCATAACCGCCACCGCCGCCATAATTGCTGTTGTCACCACCACGGCCGTCGAGCATCTGCATCTCATTGGCGACAATTTCAGTGGTGTAGCGGTCCTGACCGTCCTGCCCCTGCCACTTGCGGGTACGCAAGGAGCCTTCGATGTAGACTTTGCTGCCCTTTTTCAGATACTCGCCCGCAATCTCGGCCAGACGGTTGAAAAAGACCACCCGGTGCCACTCGGTGCGCTCCTGTGGCTGGCCGGTCTGCTTGTCTTTCCACTGGTCACTGGTGGCCAAATTGACGTTGGTCACCGCCCCACCGGAGGGCATGTAGCGGGTTTCCGGGTCGGCACCCAGGTTCCCGATCAGAATGACTTTGTTGATTCCCCGAGCCATGATGTTCTCCTGTTCGTAAACTGTCTTAAATGGCCGTCAGGATACACCAGCGGCCCTTGGCTGTCAGTCGGTGAATGGGTTCACCGGGCCAACACACACTGTTCGGCGATGGAGGACAGCCGCTTGCGGTCCACCACCCGGGGGTCCACCTTGAGGTAAGCGGTCCCCTCGCTTTCCACGACCACCACTTCGGCCACGCCGGGCACGGCGTATAGCTCTTCACTGAACCGGTCGCTGACCTTGCCTTTGAGCGGAATCAGAACGCTGGCCAGGTAACGGGGCGGGCGCATGCCCACGGCGGCCAGCCACCAGAGCAACACCAGCGTTACGGCCACCGCCGATACCGCCGGCAACCCTCCCACCTGAAACACCCAACCGCCCAGGGCACCGCCGGCAAAGGCGCCGAAAAATTGGCAGCTGGCATAAATACTGGTGGCGGTGCCCTTCCCCCCCGCTGGCGCAATCTTGCTGACCAGTGAGGGAAGGCTGGCTTCCAGCAGGTTGAACGCCATAAAGAACACAAACAGAATGGCCAACACGGCGAATAACGAGCTGACCCAGGGCTGTGCCGCCAGCGCGAGTCCCAACAGGGCAATGGCGCCGAGAAACACCGGCTTCATCTGCCGACGCTTCTCGGCGATGATGATGAACGGCAGCATGGCCGCAAAGGCGCCCGCCAGCAGCGGCAGATAGACAAACCAGTGATCCCCCCGGGCAATACCGAGGTCCGTTTCCAGACGCTGAGGCATGACCAGAAACAGGGCCATCAGCACAAAGTGCAGCACGAAGATGCCCAGGTTCAGGCGCAGCAACTCGCGATTGGCCAATACCTGTCGGATCAGCTCCGGAACGGCCCCGACTTCGCGCCGCCGGCGCGGCGGTCGCTGAACCGTCGGCACCAGTTGCCAGACGATCCACAATCCGACCAGCCCCAGTGCGGCGGTCAACCAGAACACCGCCGCGAGGCCGCCCCAGTTGGCCAGCAGGGGGCCAATCACCAGCGCCAATGAGAAGGAGACACCAATCGCACCACCGATGGTCGCCATGGCCTTGGTGCGGTTCTCTTCGGCCGTAAGGTCCGCCAACAAGGCCATCACCGCGCCAGCGATGGCACCGCCCCCCTGGAGCAGGCGCCCGAGCACCAGTTCATAAACCGAATCGGCCTGCGCAGCAACCACGCTGCCGAGAGTGAACACTAACAAACCGACGGTGATGACGGGCTTTCGGCCGATGCGGTCGGAGAGGATACCGAAAGGAATCTGGAGCAGTGCCTGACTGAAGCCGTAGGCGCCCAGGGCCAGGCCCAGTAGCAGGGGGGTGGCGTGGCGGTAGTCGTCGCCATAGAGGGTGAGCACCGGCAGGACCATGAACAGCCCGAGCATACGGAAGGCGTACAGCAGTGCCAGGGAGACCACCGTGCGGCGCTCGAAGGGGGCCTGAACAATCGGCAAGGACAGCTCCTGATTCACATGGGTAAATGGGAGGCGAATTCTAACACACTGCACGCCCAAACCCTTTGACCCTAAGCCTTCATCAAGTCCGGCTCAGGGTCGGGTATGCCCCGCTCCAAACCGGGCGTGACTATTACTCACTACAATCCTTTACAACCCGGGTGACCGCCCCTCGGTGGGAATGCGTATAATGGGGGATTTGGTCGTTTCGGGAGACATGATGGATACCATTCTGGTTCGGGGGGCGCGCACCCATAACCTCAAGAATATCGACCTCGACATACCGCGGGACAAACTCGTCGTGATTACCGGCCTGTCCGGCTCGGGTAAGTCCTCACTCGCCTTCGACACCCTGTACGCCGAGGGCCAGAGACGCTATGTGGAATCACTCTCCACCTACGCCCGGCAATTCCTCTCCATGATGGAAAAGCCCGACGTCGACCACGTGGAAGGGTTGAGCCCGGCCATCTCCATCGAACAGAAATCCACCTCCCACAACCCGCGCTCCACCGTGGGCACCATTACCGAGATTTATGACTATCTGCGCCTGCTATTCGCCCGGGTAGGTGAGCCCCGCTGCCCGGTGCACGGTGAGCCATTATCGGCCCAAACCGTCAGCGAAATGGTCGACACGGTGCTCGCCCTGCCCGAGGGCACCAAGCTCATGCTTCTGGCCCCGGTTATCCGGGATCGCAAAGGTGAGCACTTACATATCTTCGAGCAACTGAAGCGCGAAGGGTTTATCCGTGCCCGGGTGGACAGCATTCTGGTGGACCTGGATGACCTGCCCAAGCTGGACAAGAAGAAAAAGCACACCATCGAGGTGGTGGTAGACCGGTTCAAAGTCCGGCCCGACCTGCAGACCCGGCTTGCCGAGTCCTTCGAGACCGCTTTGAACCTGACCGAAGGGTTGGCCGGCATCAGCTTTATGGATGGCGAACAGGATGACCAACTGTTCTCCGCCAAGCATGCCTGCCCAGTCTGCGATTACAGCCTGAGTGAGCTGGAACCGCGCCTGTTCTCGTTCAACAATCCCGCCGGCGCCTGCCCGACCTGCGACGGTCTGGGTGTGAAGCAGTTCTTTGATGAATCCCGGGTGATACAGAACCCCGAAGCATCTCTGGCCGAAGGTGCCATTCGCGGCTGGGACCGGCGCAATATCTACTACTACCACATGCTCGACTCTCTGGCGGAGCACTACGGTTTCGATATCGATACGCCCTGGAAAAAGCTCAAAGCCAAAGACCGGCGGGTGGTGCTATACGGCTCGGACGATGAGGAAATTGACTTCAGTTACATTAACGAGCGCGGCGACCTCTACCAGCGTCGGCACCGGTTTGAGGGTGTCCTGCCCAATATGGAGCGGCGCTATCGGGACACCGAATCCTCGTCGGTTCGCGAGGAGCTGGCCAAGTACATGTCCTCCCAATCCTGCCCCAGCTGCGGCGGCGCACGTCTGCGAGAGGAGGCGCGCAATGTGTTCATCGACGAGCACACCCTGCCCCAGATGACCGAGCTGCCAGTCGGGGAGGCCTACGACTACTTCAGCGCCCTCAACTTTCACGGCAGCAAGGCGAGCATTGCGGAGAAAATACTCAAGGAGCTGCGCGACCGGTTCCGCTTTCTGGTGGATGTGGGTCTGAATTACCTGTCTCTGAACCGCAGCGCGGACAGCCTGTCCGGGGGCGAGGCGCAGCGAATCCGCCTCGCGAGTCAGATCGGTGCCGGCCTGGTGGGCGTCATGTACATCCTGGACGAGCCCTCGATCGGGCTGCACCAGCGCGACAATGAGCGCTTACTCCGTACACTGACCCACCTGCGCAATATCGGCAATACGGTGATTGTGGTCGAACACGATGAAGATGCCATACGCCAGGCCGACCATGTGATCGATATCGGCCCGGGCGCTGGCGTTCACGGCGGTCAGGTGATCGCCCAGGGCGACGTCAACGCCATCATGGCCACCGACGGCTCGATTACCGGGGAGTACCTCAGCGGCAAGCGGGAAATCGCTGTGCCAGCGGAGCGTCATCCTGTAGACCCCGACCGGATGTTCCGAATCACCGGCGCCCGGGGTAACAACCTGAAAAACGTCACCCTGGAGCTCCCGGTGGGCCTGATGACCTGTGTCACCGGGGTATCGGGTTCCGGTAAGTCCACCCTGATCAATGCCACACTTCACCCGCTCGCGGCGACGGAACTCAATGGCGCCACCACGCTCAAGGCGGCGCCCTATGAAACCGTTGAATGCATGGATCACTTCGATAAATGCGTCGATATTGATCAGAGCCCGATCGGCCGCACCCCACGCTCCAACCCGGCAACCTATACCGGCATTTTTACCCCCATCAGAGAGCTGTTTGCCGGAACCCAGGAAGCCCGCTCACGCGGTTACAAACCAGGACGATTCAGTTTCAACGTCCGCGGTGGCCGCTGCGAAGCCTGCCAGGGCGACGGGGTCACCAAGGTGGAGATGCACTTTCTGCCGGACGTCTATGTGCCCTGCGACGTATGTAAAGGCAAGCGCTATAACCGCGAGACACTGGAGGTGAAATACAAAGGCAAAAGCATTCACGAAGTGCTGGAGCTGACTGTCGAAGAAGCCAGAACCTTCTTCGACCCGGTCCCTGCGATTGCCAATCGGCTGCAGACGCTCATGGACGTGGGACTTTCCTACATTCGGCTGGGCCAGGCGGCGACGACCTTGTCTGGCGGGGAAGCGCAGCGGGTCAAGCTCTCCCGCGAGCTCTCAAAACGGGACACCGGCCAGACTCTCTACATTCTCGATGAACCGACGACCGGGCTGCACTTTTACGATATCGAGCAACTTCTGGCGGTTCTGCACCGGTTACGGGATCACGGCAATACAGTGGTGGTGATTGAGCACAACCTTGACGTGATCAAAACCGCTGACTGGCTTATCGACCTGGGGCCGGAAGGCGGCTCGGGTGGGGGCGAGATTATCGCCACCGGCACGCCGGAGGCGGTGGCTGAGCAGACACAATCCCACACCGGTCGTTTCCTCAAACCGATGCTGAAGGTGGCGGCAAAGCGCAAAAAAGGGAAAAAGAAAGCCGAGAAAGCCTGACTAAAAGCATTTCTCGCAGATACAAAAAAGCCAGGCATCAGCCTGGCTTTTTTGTATCTGCTTCAATGATGTCCACGAAAGACATCATCAGCGCGGCGCCGATATTACTCGGCGGTATCCGCTGCCGCTTCTACCGGCTCTTCACCCGCTTCAATCTGGGGGCGGTCCACCAGCTCAACATAGGCCATGGGGGCCTTGTCGCCGGCACGGAAGCCACACTTCATGATACGGATATAGCCACCGGGGCGGGACTCATAACGAGGACCCAGCTCCGCGAACAGTTTACCTACCGCTTCTTTATCACGCAGGCGACTGAACGCCAGACGACGGTTGGCAACACTGTCCTTCTTGGCCAAAGTAATCAGCGGCTCGGCTACGCGACGCAGTTCTTTGGCCTTGGGCAAGGTGGTTTTAATCAGCTCGTGCTCAACCAGAGACGCGGTCATATTGCGAAACATGGCTTTGCGATGAGAGCTGTTACGATTCAGTTGACGGCCACTATGACGATGACGCATGACGCTAAACCCTTCACTAACGATCGCTTCACAGCGATCTCGTTAACCGCCGGCCAAACGACCGGCGACGAAACAATGTATTATCAGTCTTCGTTCTTCAAGCTGGCCGGGGGCCAGTTTTCCAAACGCATACCGAGTGACAAACCGCGCGAGGCGAGGACATCTTTGATCTCTGTCAGAGACTTCTTACCGAGGTTCGGGGTCTTCAACAGCTCAACTTCTGTGCGCTGAATCAGATCACCGATATAGTAGATATTCTCTGCCTTCAGGCAGTTCGCAGAGCGAACTGTCAGTTCGAGATCATCAACCGGACGCAGAAGAACAGGATCAATTGCTTCCTCTTTCTCTTCCGGCGTGGACTGCTTCTCAGCCTCCAGGTCGACGAACACGGCCAGCTGCTGTTGCAGGATGGTCGCTGCACGACGAATCGCTTCTTCCGGATCGATGGTACCGTTGGTCTCCAGATCCAGAATCAGCTTGTCCAGGTCGGTACGCTGCTCTACACGGGCACTCTCGACCGTATAGGCAAGACGACGGACCGGGCTGTAAGTCGCATCCAGCTGCAGGCGACCAATCGCGCGACTTTCGTCCTCGTCGTGACGACGGGCGTCAGCCGGCTCGTAGCCGCGACCACGAGCCACGGTCAGGCGCATGTTCAGCTCGGTATCACCGGTGATATGGGCAATCACGTGATCGGGGTTTTTCACCTCAATATCGTGATCAACCTGGATATCTCCGGCGGTAACGACACCCGGGCCCTTCTTCTTCAGAGTCAGAACCGCGCGATCCTTACCGTGCATCACAACCGCAACGTTCTTGAGGTTGAGCAGGATTTCAATAACGTCTTCCCGCACACCCTCAATTGCGCTGTACTCGTGCAGCACACCGTCAATCTCGGCTTCAGTAATGGCACAGCCCGCCATGGAGGAGAGCAGAATACGCCGTAGGGCATTGCCCAGAGTGTGACCGAAACCGCGCTCAAGCGGCTCCAACACCACTCGAGCGTGGGTCGTGCTGTTTTCGGTCACATCGATATGACGCGGAGTCAAAAATTCGTTTACTGCAGTCTGCATAGCCACACCTGTTAGCGGTTAGTCCCTTACTTGGAGTAAAGCTCGACAATAAGGTTCTCGTTGATTTCAGCGGGCAATTCACTGCGATCGGGAACTCGGGTGAAAACACCTTCTTTCTTGTCCGCGTTCACATCGATCCACTCAACATTGCTGCGCTGGCCGGCAAGGGTCAGGGCGTTCTGAATACGCAACTGATTCTTGGCCTTCTCGCGAACGGCAACCACATCACCTTCCTGCACCTGATAGGACGGAATGTTCAGGGTTTTGCCGTTGACGCTGATCGCCTTATGGGTCACCAGCTGACGCGCTTCTGCACGGGTAGAGCCAAAGCCCATCCGGTACACAACGTTATCAAGGCGGCCTTCGAGCAGCTTCAACAGGTTCTCACCGGTGGCACCCTTACGGCGAGCGGCTTCTTGGTAGTAGCTGCGGAACTGCTTTTCCATCATGCCATAGGTGCGACGTACCTTCTGCTTTTCACGCAGCTGCACACCATAGTCAGACAGACGACCACGACGCTGACCATGCTGGCCAGGAACGCTTTCCAGTTTACACTTCGAATCCAGCGCACGAGCACCACTCTTCAGAAAGAGGTCGGTGCCTTCACGACGGGACAGTTTACATGTAGGTCCAATATAACGAGCCATTATCTAGTTCCCCTTACACTCGACGTTTCTTGGGAGGACGGCAGCCGTTGTGCGGAATCGGCGTAACGTCGACAATGTTGGTGATCTTGTAACCAACATTATTAAGTGCGCGAACTGCGGATTCGCGGCCAGGGCCAGGGCCCTTCACTTCTACGTCGAGGTTCTTAAGACCGTATTCTTTCGCTGCCTCACCGGCGCGCTCCGCAGCTACCTGGGCAGCAAACGGGGTGCTTTTGCGCGAACCGCGGAAGCCAGAACCACCAGAGGTAGCCCAGCTCAGGGTATTACCCTGACGGTCGGTGATAGTGACAATGGTGTTATTGAAGGACGCGTGGATGTGGGCAACCCCATCGACCACCGTCTTCTTGACTTTCTTTTTCGTTGCGGTTTTATTACCTGGCTTCGCCATAGCAATCTCTTCCTAACCTGTAGTTACCGTATTTGAATGACTGGCGCAGATCGATTAACGCTTAATCGGCTTGCGCGGGCCCTTACGTGTGCGAGCGTTGGTCTTGGTACGCTGACCATTGACCGGCAAGCTGCGACGGTGACGCAGACCGCGATAGCAGCCCAGGTCCATCAGACGCTTGATGTTCATCGACACAACACGGCGCAAGTCACCCTCTACGGTATGCTTGCCAAGCTCGTTACGGATCGCGTCGAGCTGTTCCTCGGAAAGACTACCCATTTTGGCGTCTTCGGCGATGCCAGTAGCGGCACAGATCTGTTGCGCAGTAGTACGGCCGATCCCATAGACGTAAGTCAGGGAGACAACCGCGTGCTTGTGATCTGGTATGTTTACACCAGCAATACGGGCCATTCAAATTACTCCAGTAACACTAAAATTGCAGCGTTGACGGCAACTTACGCCACCCAACACCCTAAAAGGCGCGCAAGGATAGCGGTAAAATCACCAAAAATCAATAGCCCGGGGATTTCTCCCCGGACGACAGTCAACGCCCCCTCATGTACGCCCCGCCCCTGGAGGGGGGCCGGGCGTCCAATTCTTAACCCTGCCGCTGCTTGTGGCGAGGCTCAGCGTGGCAAATTACTCGCAGTACGCCGTTGCGCTTAACCATCTTGCAGTTGCGGCAGATCTTTTTAACAGAAGCACGAACTTTCATGATCCTACCCTAGTAATGGGGATTAGCGAGCGTTGCCGCTGCCATATCCCTTCAAGTTAGACTTCTTCATCAGTGACTCGTACTGATGAGACATCAAGTGCGCCTGAACCTGGGACATAAAGTCCATGACCACCACTACCACGATCAGCAACGACGTGCCCCCCAAGTAGAAGGGAACATTGGCCGCCACCACCAGGAACTGGGGCATCAGGCACACAGCCGACATATAAACAGCACCCACTACCGTCAGACGGGTCAGGACACTGTCGATATAGCGGGCCGATTGCTCACCCGGGCGAATCCCCGGGATGTAGGCACCGGACTTCTTCAGGTTATCCGCGACTTCTTTCGGGTTGAACATCAACGCCGTGTAGAAGAAGCAGAAGAACGAGATCAGCGCCGCGAACAGCAGAATGTTCAGAGGCTGACCCGGACCAATCGCCAGAGCGAGATCCTGAAGGAAGTCGCTGGCGAAGCCATCGCCGCCCTCGCCAAACCATTGGGCAATGGACGCCGGGAACAGCAGAATACTGCTGGCAAAGATCGCCGGAATCACGCCGGCCATATTGATCTTCAGCGGCAGGTGACTGGTCTGAGCGGCATAGGCATTACGTCCCTGCTGACGCTTCGCGTAGTTTACCGTAATCCGACGCTGTCCGCGTTCTACCCGGACCACACCCCAGATTACCGCCAACGCGATGACCGCAATCACCAGCAACAGTAGCAGGTGCAGATCGCCCTGACGGGCACTCTCAAACGCCTGACCGACCGCGCTCGGCAAACCCGCCACAATACCGGCGAAAATGAGCATTGAAATGCCGTTGCCGATACCTTTTTCAGTGACCTGCTCGCCCAACCACATCATGAAGACGGCGCCGGTAACCAGAGAGGTGACCGCAATGAAGTGAAACGCAAAATCCGCTTCGCCACCATAAGCAAACCCGGAAAAGCTCACTGACATTGCCATCGCCTGAACCGTAGCCAGCACCACCGTACCGTAACGGGTGTACTGGTTGATCTTGCGGCGACCCGCGTCACCTTCTTTCTTAAGCTGCTCCAGCGAGGGAGTCACGGCGGTCATCAACTGCATGATAATAGATGCAGAGATGTACGGCATGATACCCAACGCCAGAATACTCATGCGCTCCAGGGCACCCCCGGAGAACATGTTGAACATACCCAGAATGGTACCCTGATTCTGGTTAAACAGGTTGGCAATCCGCTCGGGATCCAAACCGGGAACCGGAATATGAGTACCAATTCGGTAGACTACGATCGCCAGGAACAAAAAACGTAGGCGAGCCCAAAGCTCGCCCAGACCTTTCTGATTCCCCAACGAAGGATTACCGGGAGTTGCCATGTTGGCGCCCCTTACTCTTCGACTTTCCCGCCGGCTGCTTCAATCGCAGCCTTGGCACCTTTGGTGACCGCAATACCGCGTACGGTAACCGCTTTGCTGAGCTCGCCAGATGCGAAGATCTTGGCGCGCTTCATGTTAGCACCAATGACATCGGCCTGCTTCAGAGTTTCGATATCGATGGTATCGCCCTCCACCTTGTTCAGCTCTGAGAGACGAACTTCGGCAGTGACACGACCAATGCGAGAACTGAAACCATACTTCGGCAGACGCTTCTGCAGCGGCATCTGACCGCCTTCAAAGCCCGGAGCAACGCTACCACCGGAACGGGACTTCAAACCTTTGTGACCGCGACCGGCGGTCTTGCCCAGGCCACTACCGATACCGCGACCCACGCGCTTCTTGCTATGGGTGCTACCGGGGGCGGGACTCAGCTCGTTAAGACGCATCTTATTCTCCCTCTACCTGTACCAGATAGTTTACAGAGTTAATCATCCCACGCACGGAGGGAGTGTCTTCCACCTCAACGGTGTGGCCGATACGGCGCAGACCCAAACCGGCAACGCTAGCCTGATGCTTCTTCAGGCGACCCGCGGTACTACGGACTTGAGTCACTTTGATCATTTTCTTAGCCATGGTCGTATTCCGCAATCAGTTAACTGGCAACGCCAATTAATTCAGGATCTCTTCGACACTTTTGCCACGCTTGGCCGCTACAGAGTCCGGAGACGCCATAGACTTCAGCGCGTTAAAAGTGGCACGAACAACGTTTACCGGGTTGGTAGAACCGTAGCACTTGGCCAGTACGTTCTGAAC